>DASUTC010000089.1 GCA_036374795.1 Herpetosiphonaceae bacterium | reverse complement strand
CGCACCTGTGGCCGTTCGTCAAGCGCGCGCGGGCAAACGGCGCTCGTGTGATCGCGATCGATCCCTACCGCTCGCGGACGGCGCAGCAGTGCGACGAGCATCTGGCGATCAACGTTGGCACCGACGCGGCGCTGGCGCTGGGCCTGATGCATGTAATCTTCGCCGAAGGGCTGGAAGATCGTGAGTACCTGCGCGAGTATACCGTCGGCGAGGCCGCGCTGCGCGCCCGCGTGGCGGAGTATCCGCCGGAGCGCGTCGCCGAGATCACGGGCCTGAGCGCCGAGCGCATCGTCTCGCTGGCGCGCGAGTACGCCACGACGCAGCCCGCCGCGATCCGCATCAACTACGGCATGCAGCGTCACGCAGGCGGCGGCATGGCGATTCGCACCGTCGCCGCGCTCCCGGCGGTCGTCGGCGCGTGGCGGAATCCGGCGGGCGGTATCCTGCTGAGCACCAGCGGCACGTTCCCGCTCAACTACGCCGCGCTGGAGCGCCCCGATCTGATCCCGCCGGGCACGCGCACGATCAACATGACCGAGCTGGGCAACGCGCTTACCACCGTCGACGATCCGCCGATCAAGGCGCTCTTTGTGTACGGCTCCAACCCGGCGGCGGTCGCGCCCGACCTTGAGCGCGTGCAGCAGGGCTTGCTGCGCGACGATCTCTTCGTGGTCGTCCATGAGCAGTTCCCCACCGACACGGTCGCGTATGCCGACATCGTTTTGCCCGCCACGACGCAGCTTGAGCACGCCGACGTTCACAAAGCGTACGGCCAGCTCTACGTCGCCTGGAACGAGCCCGCAATCGCGCCGCTGGGCGAGTCGCTGCCCAACACCGAGGTCTTCCGGCGGCTGGCGGCGCGCATGGGCTTTGACGATCCGTGCTTCCGCGACTCGGATGAAGATATGGTGCGGCAGGTGCTTGAGTCGGATCATCCGTGGCTGCAAGGCATCACCCTGGAGACGCTCAGGCAGCATGGCTGGCTGCGGCTCAACATTCCTGAGGAGTGGGCACCCTTCGCCACGGGCAACTTCCCAACGCCCAGCGGCAAGTGCGAGCTGTACTCGGAACGCATGGCCGCCGACGGCTTCGATCCGGTGCCCGCGTTCACGCCGCCCGCCGAAAGCCCGATCCGCGCGCCGGAGCTGGCGGCGAAGTATCCGCTGGCGCTGCTGACGCCGCCCGCGCACCATTTCTTGAACACCAGCTTTGTCAACGTGCTCAAGCGCTACGAGGGCCAGCCAGTGCTGGAGATCAACCCGCTCGACGCGACGCAGCGCCGGATCAACCACGGCGATCTCGTGCGCGTCTTCAACGATCGTGGCTCGTTCCAGCTTCCGGCCAGTATCACCGAGCGGGTCAAGCCCGGCCTAGTCGTCGCGCCCTCGATCTGGTGGCGCTCGCTGACGCCCGACGGCAAAGGTGTGAACCATACGACATCGCAGGCACTCACCGACATGGGCGGCGGCGCGACCTTCTACGATAATCTGGTTGAGGTGGCGCCGGTCGAGACGTAGTGCGCCCGCTGCACGATCGGCAGAGCCTATGGTAAGATACGCGCGATAGAGAACCAAGAACTTTCGCGGTGCGTACACTCAAAAGGAAGCCGAAATTTGGCCCAGGTACAACAACGGCCCGAAGAAGCAACCAGCGATCAGCAGCTCATCACGCGCGTCGCGCAGCAAGATCGCCGTGCCTTTGAGATCCTGTACGATCGCTATGCTCCGGCGGTATTCGGCTTGGCCCTTAAAACGCTTGGCGATCGGCAGATTGCCGAGGAGGCGGTCCAGGAGGTTTTCTGGCGTGTATGGCAGCGCGCTGCAAGCTTCGATCCCAACCGCATGTTCGCGCCCTGGCTCTTTGGTATCGCCCATAACTATTGTATCGACGAGCTGCGCCGCCGCCGTGCTCGTCCGCAGCCGGTGTATGAGGACGACGAGCACCCGGTGTTGAGCAGCATCGCCGATACAACCGACGTGAGCGAGGCCGCGCTTCAGAGCGAACAGCGGCGCATCGTCGCCGACGCATTGCAGCAGCTTCCCAATGAGCAGCGCCAGGCGCTTGAGCTGGCGTACTATGGCGGCCTGACGCAGCAAGAAATTGCGACTCGCCTTGGTAATCCGTTGGGCACGATCAAGACACGGATGCGGCTCGGACTACAAAAGCTACGCGGCATCCTTCAAGATCAAGGTCTTGTCGAGTAACATGCACACGGGTCACGTTTCTTCCACGACAGGGTTTGGTAGGCACATGAAAATGCATTCGGAGCACGAACAGGTTGAGGAATTAATCGAAGGGTACGCGCTGAATGCTCTCGATCCATCGGAGCGCAGCCTCGTCGATCAGCATATTAGCGTCTGTCCTCCGTGTCGCAGGCGGGTCTATACCGCAGCAGACACAGCACAGATGCTCGGTTTTGTCGTCACGCCCGTTGCACCGCCCAGTCATTGCAAGCGTAAGGTTCTGGAAAAGATCGAGCGCGAGCTGTTCTTGAGCGCGCCGACCCGGCGCTCGCGCACCGCCGCCTCGCTTTCGACCTGGGCGGCGCTCGCGGCGCTAACGCTGCTGGTGATGAGCGGTGCCTGGAGCATCAGCCTCCAGGATCAGCTCACGCGCGTCAACGACGAGCTGGCACAGACGCGCAGCCAGCTTGGGGCGCTTGAAAGTATGCTGGCCGATGTTCAGGCGATCCGCCCGCTCAAGGCCGAGGGCGACACGCAGTGGATCGTAGCCAACACGTTCATGAAACCCGGCAGCAACAAAGCTCTGCTCGTGATCCGCAACCTGCCGCCGCTCGCTCCTGGGCAGACCTATCAGGTTTGGGTTGCGCGCGAGGGCGTGCAGCAGCCGCTGGCAACCTTCAACCCGCCGCCCGCCGCCGAGACGACCCAGGTTGAGATCTCGCCGCCGGAGCCGATGGATAAGTACAAGTGGATTATGGTGACGATCGAGGACGCGCAAGGCTCGGATCATCCCAGCAAGAAGCAAATCTTATTCGGCGACTTATAGCCTCACTCTCTGTCGATACGGCGCGTCCGGCATATGCCGGACGCGCTTTGTGTTGTGCGCAATTCTGGATATATCATGTGCAAACCCTGTGCAATATCTGAATTTCATGTATAATCTATTTGCATAGCATATGCAACTCATGTGCAAAACGTAGATCCAAACATTTTGGGGCTGCGTATAAGCCACCAACGAGGCGGAACCGGCCATTCCGCAGCAGGCCGACACAGCGCGCAGTGCTGGCTGACGGAAACAAGGATGTTCAATTCTGGAAGGAGTTTGAGTATGTTACGGCGATTCCTGTACATGGTAGGTATGGCGCTCCTGGTCTTCGGGTTTGCGCTTCCGGCAGCAGCCCAGAGCAACAATGCCCGTGTCCGCGTGATCCATGCCTCGCCCGACGCCCCGGCAGTTGACGTGTTTGTAGACGGCCAGGCGGCGCTGACCAGCGTCGCGTTCAAGGCGATCAGCGACTATCTGGACGTTCCGGCGGGCGCGCACAAGATCGCGGTGGCTCCGGCGGGGCAGGGCGAGGGCGCTGCCGTGATCACGGCCAATCCGACGCTTGAGGCGGGCAAGGCGTACACCGTCGCGGCTGTGGGCGCGCTGGCGAATATCAAGGGGCAGGTCTACAACGATAACCTGGCGGCTCCGGCTGCGGGTAAGGCCCATGTCCGTGTGATCCATGCCTCGCCCGACGCCCCGGCGGTCGCGGTGAAGGTGGCGAGCGGCCCGACGCTGATCGAGAGCCTGGCCTTTCCGAACGCCAGCGATTATCTGCCGGTTGATGCGGCCTCGTACAACCTTCAGGTGACACCGGCGGGCGCGAACGATGTCGTGCTGGATCTGTCGAATACCGACCTGAAAGCCGGAACGATCTACGATGTCGTGGCGCTGGGCCAGCTTGCGAATATCTCGGCGGAGGTGGCGACCTTCACGCCGCAGGCGAGCGCCAGCGAGAGCGGCGCAACCACCACTGGTGCGCCCAACCAGTTGCCCAACACCGGCGCGGCAGACACCCTGAGCCTGCTGCTGATCGGGCTGGGCGCGCTCGCCGTCGCGGGTGGCCTCGTGCTCCGACGCCGCACCGCATAGCAGCTATCTTTCCTCCCTACGCTACAGGACCAGACGAGCTTCGTCTGGTCCTGTGGTTTAACGTTAACCTTGGTGCCCCAGCGCGGCCTTGATCTCGTCCATCTCCAGCCCATCGACGATCGTCTCGCCGATCACGGTGATGGGCGCTCCCCGGTAGCCGAGCCTCGTCAATTCCTCCAGCGCCGCCGGATCTTCGCGGATATTGCGCTCGGTGTAGCTATAGCCGTTCTGCGTCAGCCAATTCTTGATCGTGTTACAGTCCACGCAGCGCGGGCCGGTGGTATAGACGGTGATCGTGGGAGTTGTTCGGTGTTCCATAGCGCTCCTCGTTTTTGAACGATGATTCATGCGGCGGGCGTGCCGCCATCAAAAGCGCAGCGTGTCGGGCCAGTGCTGCTTGAGCACCCGTACCTCCTCGTCGGCGATCACCGCGACGCCCACTGGATTGGGGTGGATGTTGGTCCACCAGCGCACATCGCCGACATGCAGATGATCCTGGCCGGGACCGAGCACAGGAATATCCTCGTCCACCACGCCATAGCCGCGCACGCGCAGATCCCAGTTACCCTGCTCCGTCTCACGCTGCATTCGCTCGTAAATATCGACAACGGGCATCGCGTAGCGCTGTCCCAGCTCGCGGATCACAGTGTAGATCGGCTGGAGCACGCTGTTGCGATCGAACTCGTAGTGCGCGGGATAATCGACGTAGACGCCCGTTTCGAGCAAGATTCGCGCGCTGGGCAGATCGGCGCGCAGCCGCTCGCAGAGCCGGATCAGATTCTCGCGAAAGCCATCGACGCCGTACTCTTTGCGGTCGTTGACGCCGTAGCGGATCAGTACGTAATCTGGCGCACTAATCCGGCGCATCATGCGCTCGTAGCGCTTGAGCAGCTTACCGATCGACTCGCCATCCATGCCCTCGTTCGTCACGGCGCACTCGTCGTCGGGATAATGCTCACGCAGCTTGGCGTGGAGCGCCTGCTCGTTCTTGTGGCGCGGCGGCAGATAGGTTGTCGCCAGCGTACAATCGCCGATCATCAGGATGTGAACAGTCATAGCAGAGACACCGGTAACGACGAGAACATATCACACCAGGCAATGATCATGTCTTCCAGGGCCAGCATAGCGGGACGCGATGCGGAGATCAGCGCCGCTCATGCTCTTCCATCAGCGCCAGCTGGCGCGCAACCTCCTCGACGGCGACGCGCTGCTTGCGATAAAAATCGGACTCGCTCATCGCCAATCTCATCACAATATCGCGGATTCGCAGACCTTGCAGGAAGCGCAGATGCAAAATATTGTACAACATCCACTCCTGCGCCGTCGGCTCGAGCTGCTCATCGGGCCGCAGATTCTCGATCGCCCGCCGCAGCACCAGTTGCAGCGACTTGGTGGGGCTGCCTGTCTCGCTCAGCGCATTACGCACCGAGTGCAGGCCAAGCAGCGGGCTTTCCGAGAGCTTAGGACCGCCCCAGTAGTGCTTGAGGGCATCCTGCACAAGCTGATCGAAGTTTGGCAGCAGCGCGACATCGGCCTCGATCTGCTCCAGCGTCGCGGGCGGCGTGTGCTCAAGATGCGCCGACAACTGTTGCAGCGAGCGCATCTCAGGCGTCAGACCTTGCAGCGTGGCGTAGATCCGCTCCTGAAGCTGGACATTTTCGAGCGCCAGCTCCATCTGGTGCGCCAGCACGCCGATCAGCCGCCGCACCTCAAGCGTCGGGCCGGGCGCTGGATTTGCCACGCCGACCACGCCCAGGAACGTGCCGCTCGAAGCGTGCAGCGGCAGAATACAGTAGCCGTCGATCGGCAGGAAATCCTCGGCTTCGGGCACCGCGCCATGCTTGCGCGACGGCAGCTCGCGCGCGTGCTCAAGCATATCGTGCAGGCTATGCTGGCTGAAGAAGTGCTTGATCTCGTGACGCGGCCCGACCGAGGCTTTGACGACCGCGCTGTCGCCTTCGGGCGCGGCCACAAAGCCGTACTCAACGCGCATCGCGCCGCAGATCGTCACCAGCGTATTTTCCAGCAGATGCCGCAGGTCGGTGCGGGTAAAGGCTTTGCGATCGAAGCGCCGCAAAAGCTGGAGCTGCTCGCGGTCCTGCCACAGCAGCAGATTCTCCAGACGGGGCCGAATATAGTCGATCAGGCTTGGGATCGCCACCGTAAAGATCATCACGCCGAACGTCACGATCGTGTCGCGCGGCAGGCCAAGCACATCCTCGAAGAGCGGTAGCACCTGAAAGCAGATGATCACGGCCACGCCCACGAGCGGCCCGATCAGCAGCCAGCGGATAAAATCCTGCTTGACGATGCGATCCGGCAGCAGCGCGCCCTGGTAGGCGACGCTGTAGCTCAGCACCATGATCATCGCGCCGACGCCGATGTTGGTGATGATCGCCAGCGAGAGCACGATCCACGGCGGCAGCGCTGCCGCGAAGCCCGCGACGACCAGATAGGGAAACACGCCCAGCCCCGGCGCGAGAAACGACACGCCCAGATAGGTCATGCGTCGCCGCGAGGCCGCCGTAGTATGCAGTTGCCGCGCCCGGTAGATGTTATACAGGCCACCCAGCGTTACCATGCAAAACCAGACCGCAAACAGCCAGAAGACGGGACCAGCCGCCAGCTGCTCAAGCGGGCCGCGCTCGATCCGCCCCCCCACGAGATAGCTCGTGCCGAAGGCCAGCCCAAAGAAGAGCGCCGCGCTGATATAGCCTGCGATCACACCCCAGCGCCGCCGTAGCGACTGTAGGCCGACCGAGGTCAGGATCGCGTCGGAGAGATGCAGGTAGGCCGCTGGCACCAGCACGATCCCCAGCCATTGCGCGCGCAGCAAAAACTGGCGCGTATCCTCGCGCACCGCCCGGTCGAGCAGCACGTCGCCGCTGAAGACGATCACCACACCCGCCAGCAGCAGCGCCGTCGAGCGTGTCACCATATTCCGCCAGTTCCGCGTGCCGATGTAAAACAGCAGCGAGAACGTGACGACGAGGATCGTCTGAGAGACAAGTATATTGAAGCGCAGCAGCGCGTCGGTAAACCCTGGCACGTCCACACCTATCGATAAAGCTCAAGATGGCATCCGGTGATGGGCTGGTATTATAACACTAGCCTTCTGACCTGCCTTAAGTGCGGTCTTAGAAACCGAACGAGGCTTGAAGCGCCATCCAGAACGCCACGCCCCCGGCCAGCAGCCCGACAATCAGCAGCAGCCGGTGGATCTGCGGCACGACGTTGAGCATCAGCCCGCCGTAGCAGGCCATAAACAGGCTGATCGCCAGCCAGAATATCGCCTCACGCCAATCGCGCCGCGCCACGCCCAGAAAGATCGATAGCCCGAACATCAGCGCCGCAAACAGGAGCGCGCCGCGTCCAACCGTTGGATTTGAAGGCATCTGCTCCTCCTTCTGCCATCGCCGACCTCCAGCCCGATAGAAGCGGTTTGATCATGGCGCTACTACGCGGCGAATTGCCCTGGCCTGTTCCTTGCTGGGATCTTCTGACGGCTTTTCGTTATAATCTAGCGTAATTGGTAATGATCATGGCACCAGGTCCTACATCAGCCCTCCAAACAATGAGTAATGATTCTATAATACCCCCTGCGATGCGCCAGTACATCCACGGAAGCATGTAGCACAGGATACGTTCTTAGCCCTGGGATCGCAATGTCGTCGTGTTGGTCTTTTGAGAGTCGCCCGTTTCCGGCATAGATCATACAGCTCTGCAGATGATCGTCATGGATGGCATCGTCTGCACGGACGAGGAAGGTTCGCATGTCCAACGCTCCTTTCAGCAACTCGCAACCACCTGGGCTGCAAGACGAGTCGCGCGCCGCTCAGAGAGCGCCCGCCCCCGGCGCTGTGTCAGACCCACGGCCCGCGCAGCAGATCACATGCGCCGAGCAGGCGCCAGCCGAGGCCAGCGAGATCTATTACCGCACGTTGGTCGAGGCGCTTCCGCAGCTGGTCTGGACGGCCAATCCCGACGGCTACACCGATTTTTTCAACCGGCGCTGGTACGACTACACCGGCCTGACCGCTGAGGATTGCCTGGGCTGGGGCTGGGAAGCAGTGCTGCATCCCGACGATGTGCAGCAGACCGTCGAGCGCTGGATGGAGGCCGTGCGGACGGGAGTGAGCTACGAGATCGAGTATCGTTTGAGGCGCGGTGCCGACGGCGCGTATCGCTGGCATCTTGGGCGCGGGCTGCCGCTGCGGAATCAGGCCGACCAGATCGTCAAGTGGCTTGGCACCTGCACCGACATCGACGATCAGAAGCGCGCCGAGGAGGCCCTGCGCGAGAGCAAAGAGCGCTGGAATGCGGTGGTCCGCGCCACCAGCGACGCGATCTGGGACTGGGACCTGCTCACGGGCCAGGTCACGTGGAACGAAACCGCCAGCACGCTCTTCGGCTATACCCTGGACGTGATGCAGATCGACAAGCACTGGTGGCGCAACTGCATTCATCCCGATGATCGGGAGCGGATCTCGTCGGGCCTCGACGCCGCGATCAGGGATGGAGCACAGTCCTGGGCGGCGGAGTATCGCTTCCGCCGCGCCGACGGCTCCTATGCCTATGTCTTCGATCGTGGGTACGTCATCTACAATCAGGCCGGGCAGCCGGTGCGTATGATCGGCGCGATCGACGACTTGAGCACGCGCAAGCAGGCCGAGGCGCTTGCCAATGGGCAGAAGCACGCGCTGGAGATGATCGCGCTGGGCAAGCCCCTGGCCGAGATCTTGGAGGCGCTGGCTGTGCTGATCGAAGCGCAATCCGAGGGCATGCTCTGCGCGGTCCTGCTGCTGGACGAGATGGGGCAGTTCCTACGCTACGGGGCAGCGCCGAGCATTCCCGCAGGCTTTAAGCACGCCTACGAGCGCGTCCCGGTTGGCCTCAACAAAGGCTCGTGCGGCACCGCAGCCTTTCTCCAGCAGCCGGTTATCGCCGTTGACATCGCTACCGACCCGCGCTGGACCGACTTTCGGGATGTGACGCTGGCGTACGGCCTGCGCGCAAGCTGGTCGACGCCGATTATGTCGAGCGCCGGAGAGGTCTTAGGCACATTCTCGATCTACTACCGTGAGCCGCACGCTCCCGATCCGTTTGAATTCCATCTGATCGAGATCGCGACACACATCTGCGGCATCGCGATCGAGCGCACACGGACGCAGGAGGCGTTGCAGCATGCCCTTCAGCGGCTCACCTTCCACGTCGAAAACACGCCGCTTGGCATGATCGAGTGGGATCAAGACTACAGGGTGATGCGCTGGTCGCCTGCGGCGGTCAAGATCTTTGGCTGGCAGCCCGACGAGGTGCTGGGCAAGCAGCCGCATGACTGGCAGTTCGTCTACCGCGAGGATATCGAGACGGTGAACAACGCCATCGCGCACATGCTGGACGGGAGCAAGCGGCATACCGTGATGCTCCATCGCAACTACACCAAAAATGGTCGCGTGATCCACTGTGTCTGGTACTCCTCGGCCTTGCTGGATAGCGCCGGACAACTGGTATCGGTGCTGTCGCTGATCGAGGATGTCACCGCGCGGCTGCGCGCCGAGGAGGCGCTGCGCTTTGTGGCGGAGGCCAGCGCGCTGCTCACGTCGTCGCTTGAGTACGAGGAGACGCTCGCCACGCTGGGGCAGCTTATCGTGCCTAAGCTGGCCGACTGGTGTACGATCGACATTCTGGACGAGCGCGGCAGCCTCCAGAACCTCGTCGTCGTCCATGCCAATCCGGCCAAAATACAGTGGGCCAATGAGCTGCAAGAGCGCTACCCCGCCCACCCCGATACGCCGCGCGGCAAGTGGCATGTACTACGGACGGGCCAGCCGGAGCTGTTCTCCGAGATGTCGGATGAGATGCTGGTCAAGGCGGCTCACGATGAAGAGCATCTGCGGCTGCTGCGTGAGGTCGGCTTTACGTCGTACATCTGCGTACCGCTGATCGCGCGCAAGCGCACCTTCGGCGTGATCACGCTCATCAGCGCCGAGTCGGGCCGCCGCTACGATGACGACGATCTGGCGCTGGCCGGGCATCTCGCGCGCCGCGCCGCGAGCGCTGTCGATAACTCGCGCCTGTACCGCGAGGCGCAGGAGGCGATTATCGCCCGCGACGAGTTCCTATCGATCGCGTCCCACGAGCTGAAAACGCCGCTCACGCCGCTCAGACTACAAACCCAGAGTCTGATCCGCAGCGCGAAGCAGCGCGGCCTGCACGCGATCTCAGACGATCGACTGGTCGCCAAGCTCGCGCTTATCGACGAGCAGGCCGAGCGGCTGGCGCGCCTCGCCAACGACCTGCTCGATGTCACGCGCATCCGCTCAGGCAAGATCGAATTCCGGCTGGAGCGGGTGGACTTTGCGCAGACCGTGCGCGACGTGGCGCTGCGCTTCGAGGAGCAGTGCGAGGCCGCGGGCTGTCGAGTCCTGCTGCACATTGCCGGGCCGGTCTGGGTCAACGCCGATCGGCTGCGGCTGGAGCAGGTCGTTACCAATCTCTTGTCGAACGCGATTAAGTACGGTGGAGGCCAGCCGATCGAGATTCTTGTCGCGGAGGATACCACCAGCGCGCGGCTGACCGTCCGCGACTACGGGATCGGGATCGCGCCTGAGCACCTGGAACGAATCTTTGCCCGCTTCGAGCGCGCGGTATCGTCCCGTAATTATGGCGGGCTGGGCCTGGGGCTGTATATCGCACGCCAGATCATCGATGCGCTCGGCGGCGCGATCGATGTCGCCAGCGAGCTGGGCGTCGGCTCGACCTTTGTTGTAACATTACCACGGGCGATCACAACATACTCCAACACCGTCGATCAAGCCAGTGCAGCATCGCATCACCAGGCGAAGGAGTAACTTCTCATGGGTCTGACACAACCTTGCTCAGGGATCTTGATTGTCGAGGATGATCTGGCGATTCGTGAGGCGCTGACGGAGATTCTGGAGGACGAAGGCTATCAGGTGCAGGGCGCAGCCAATGGCCAGGAGGCGATCCAGTTGCTCCGCGAGCGTACGCCGCCGTGCCTGATCCTGCTCGATCTGATGATGCCGGTGATGAACGGCTGGCAGTTCAGAGCCGAGCAAAAGCAAGATCCGGTGCTCGCGCCCGTTCCGGTCGTCGTCATCTCGGCGGATAGCGATCTGAAGACCAAGGCGGCGGCGATCGAAGCGGTCGATTATCTGCCCAAGCCCGTCCAGCTAACCCGGCTGCTGGACACGATCGAGCAGTATTGCGGATCATAGGGTGCATGACCTGAGCTACAACGCGATCGTCGGCGACCTTGCCGAGGTGGGCACGCGCATGACGGCGATCGACGCCGCCGAGGCCGCTGCCGGAAACATCTCGGTCTTTGTGCGCGGCCTGGACGGGCTGGCTGGCGCGTTTCACGAGCGCGGCGCGATCGATCTGCCCGTCGCCGCTTCCGCGCTGGCTGGCGGCTGGGTCATCGTCACGGGTGCCGGGCGGCGGCTGCGCGATGTCGCGGCCACGCCGGAGACGACGATCTGCTGCCTGCGGATTCACGACGATGGCCTCCGCGCGACGTGCTACGCCGCGACGGAGGTATACCCGACCAGCGAGCTGAACTCGCATCTGGCGATCCACGACGACCACGTTGCGCGCTATGACCTGGCGTATCATGCCGTCGTCCACGCGCAGCCCGTGTACCTGACCTATCTGAGCCATATCGCGCGCTACGCCGAGACGCGGGCGCTCAACCGGCGGCTGCTGCGCTGGCAGCCCGAAACGATCCTGACGTTTCCCGAAGGCATCGCGACGCTGCCCTTCCAGATGCCGGGCTCGCCCGAACAGGCGGAGGTGACAGCCGCCGCCATGCGTACGTACCGCGCCGTCGTGTGGCAGCGCCACGGCATCATCACGCGCTCCGAGATCAGCGCGCGCAAGGCGGGCGATCTGGTCGAGTACGCCGAAACCGCCGCGCGCTACGAGTATCTCAATCTTCAGGCCGGAGAGCCGTCGAGCGGCCTGTCGGATGCCGAGATGCGGCTGATGTGCGAGCGCTGGCAGATCGAGCAGCAGATCTTCTAGCCAGCCGTCGCGTACTTGGCACGCCTGCCAGCCCATGCTATCATGGCTCTAGCGCGCCGTCAGGGTGGGATGTTCCTCACACCTGGGGTGGAGATACAAGATGGCATCTTGGCAGCGGTGCCCTGCGCAGGCATGAACGACCCGGAACGACATCGTTTGCGGGGGTTTGGCGTTTATCGCGCGTGCCGTCGTGGGATCGCATGGACCGGTGGCTGTAGAGAATCATTTGACGCAAGGAAAGAGATAGATGATCGAAGAACGTAAACGTGAGCGGGTGAAAACGCTTAAGCCCGCCGCGCACATTGCCCGCAATCCCGGCTGCGATCTCGACCTGGGCTGGGTCGAGGAGGTGCATGTCAACCGCAGCGCCGTCGAGCGCCGCACCGCCACACTGCCGGGCAGGCGCACCGTCAAGCAGGATTGGCAGGCCGCCTGGCTGCTGCGCGCGATCACCTGCATCGATCTGACGACGCTCTCCGGCGACGACACGGTCGGCACGGTGCAGCGCCTCTGCGCCAAAGCGCGGCACCCCATCCGCCCCGATCTGCTCGAAGCCCTGGGTGTCGGGCAGCTCGATCTGACGGTCGGCGCGGTCTGCGTCTATCACGCCTTCGTCCCGACCGCCGTCGCCGCGCTTGAGGGCACCAAGATACCCGTCGCCGCCGTTTCGACCGGCTTTCCGGCGGGCCTCAACCCGTTCGAGCTGAAGCTGCGCGAGATCGAGGCGTCGGTCAAGGCCGGGGCCAGGGAGATCGATATTGTGATCTCGCGCCACCATGTGCTGACCGGCGACTGGCAGGCGCTGTACGATGAGGTCAAGGCGTTCCGCGCTGCGTGCGGCGATGCGCACATCAAGACGATCCTTGCGACCGGCGAGCTGGGCACGCTGCGGAACGTCG
Source organism: Herpetosiphonaceae bacterium (assembly GCA_036374795.1). NCBI lineage: Bacteria > Bacillati > Chloroflexota > Chloroflexia > Herpetosiphonales > Herpetosiphonaceae > Herpetosiphonaceae bacterium. Next base: position 15,475 of record DASUTC010000089.1, on the reverse strand, counting down.
CGAAGGCTAGCCTGGTCTGCATGATGGCCGGAGCCGATTTTATCAAGACCTCGACCGGCAAAGAGAGCACCAACGCGACGCTGCCGGTCAGCCTGGTGATGGTCCGCGCGATCCGCGACTACTACGTTCAGACCGGCTATAAGGTTGGCTTCAAGCCCGCAGGCGGCATCAAGACGGCGAAGCAATCGCTCGACTGGCTGGTCCTGATCAAAGAGGAGCTGGGCGATGACTGGCTCAGCGCGCAGCTCTTCCGCTTCGGCGCAAGCTCGCTGCTGGGCGACATCGAGCGGCAGCTTGAGCACCATGTCACCGGCCAGTACTCGGCCTCGTTCCGCCACCCGATGGGTTAGCGAGAGTCAGGAACCAGGAGCCAAGCGCCCTATCTCCTGATCCGGTTCTTGGTTCTCGGTTCCTGGTTCTGGAATGTAAAGTGTATGAGCATTGCTGAGATATTTGAGACGATGGAGTACGGCCCCGCACCGGAGAGCGCCGCGCCCGCCAACGCCTGGCTCGACGCGCACAGCCGACGCTTCGGCATGTACATCGACGGCGCGTGGACCGAGGCCGCCGAGGATCGCACGTTCGAGAGCATCAACCCGGCCAATCGTCAGGTGCTCGCGCACGTCACGCAGGCGACGCAGGCCGAGGTCGACGCTGCGGTTGCCGCCGCGCGCACGGCCTACGAGAGCTGGTCGCAGACGCCGGGCCACGTCCGGGCGCGCTACCTGTACGCGCTGGCACGACAGGTCCAGAAGCACTCGCGGCGGCTGGCGGTGCTGGAGACGCTCGACAACGGCAAGCCGATCCGCGAAACCCGCGACATCGACATCCCGCTGGTCGCGCGGCACTTCTACTACCACGCCGGCTGGGCGCAGCTCATGGAGTCCGAGCTGCCGGAGTACGGCCCGATCGGTGTGGTCGGGCAGATCATCCCCTGGAATTTTCCGCTGCTGATGCTGGCCTGGAAGATCGCGCCCGCGCTGGCGATGGGCAACACGGTGGTGCTCAAGCCCGCCGAGTGGACCTCGCTGACGGCGCTGGCCTTCGCCGAGATCTGCGCCGAGATTGGCCTGCCGCGCGGCGTGGTCAATATCGTCACTGGCGACGGCAAGGTCGGCGAGATGATCGTCAGGCATCCCGGCATCGACAAGATCGCCTTCACCGGCTCGACCGAGGTCGGGCGGATCATCCGCGAGGCGACGGCGGGCAGCGGCAAGGCGCTCTCGCTGGAGCTGGGCGGCAAGTCGCCGTTCGTAGTCTTCGACGACGCCGACCTGGACAGCGTGGTCGAGGGCGTGGTCGACGCGATCTGGTTCAACCAGGGCCAGGTCTGCTGCGCCGGATCGCGGCTGCTGGTGCAGGAGAGCATCGCGTCGCGGCTGATCGACAAGCTGCGCACGCGCATGGAGCGGCTGCGGGTGGGCGATCCCACCGACAAGGCGATCGACATCGGCGCGATCGTCGCGCCCGTGCAGCTTGAGAAGATCCGGCGGCTGGTCGAGCAGGGCCAGAGCGAGGGCGCGACGATCTGGCAGCCGTCGTGGGCCTGTCCCACCGAGGGCTACTTCTTCCCGCCGACGCTGTTCACCGATGTTGCGCCCGCCGCGACGATCGCGCAGGTGGAGATCTTCGGCCCGGTGCTGGTGACGATGACCTTCCGCACGCCTGCCGAGGCGGTCGCGCTGGCGAATAACACGCGCTACGGCCTGGCGGCCAGCGTATGGAGCGAGGACATCAACCAGGCGCTCGACGTAGCAGGCAAGATCAAGGCGGGCGTGGTCTGGATCAACAGCACCAATCTCTTCGACGCCGCTGCGGGCTTCGGCGGCTACCGCGAGAGCGGCTACGGGCGCGAGGGCGGCAAAGAGGGGCTGTATGAGTACGCGAAGTTAAAAGAACAAAAGAACAAAGGAACAAGGGAACAAGGAGAGCACCGAGAACCAAGAACCGAGAACCGAGAACTGGGGAACGGCAACTTGGAACTTGGAACTCGAAACTTGGAACCCGAAGCGTCAGGCAACGGGCACACGTTCGGGCTTCCCTCGATCGATCGCACGCCCAAGAACTATATCGGCGGCAAGCAGGCGCGGCCCGACTCCGGCTACAGCCGGTCGGTCTATGATCCGCAGGGCCGGATCGTCGGCGAGGTGGGCGAGGGCAACCGCAAAGATATTCGTAACGCGGTCGAGGCGGCCAACGCCGCCGCCAGGTGGGCCGAGCAGACCGGCCATCTGCGCGCCCAGATTCTCTACTATATTGCTGAAAACCTGAGCGCGCGCGCCGATGAGTTTGCCGCGCGCATCGTCGCGCAGACGCAGCGCAGCGCCGAGTCGGCGGCCCTGGAGGTCGAGCGGACAATCGAGCGGCTCTTTACGTACGCCGCCTGGGCCGACAAGTACGACGGCGCGGTCCATCGCACGCCCTTCCGCAACGCGACGCTCGCCATGCCTGAGCCGATCGGCGTGATCGGCATCGCCTGTCCCGACGAGTATCCGCTGCTGGGCTGCGTCTCGCTGCTGGCTCCGGCGATCGGCATGGGCAACGCCGTGGTGCTGATCCCGTCGGAGCGCCATCCGCTCTCGGCGACGGATCTGTATCAGGTGCTCGACACCAGCGACGTGCCCGGCGGCGTGGTCAACATCGTCACGGGAGCGCGCGACCCGCTGGCGAAGGTGCTGGCCGAGCACGCCAACGTCGACGCGATGTGGTACTTCGGGCCGCAGGCTGGCTGCGGAATGGTCGAGCGGGCATCGACGAGCAATCTCAAGCGCACCTGGGTTTCCAGCCAGCCCCGCGACTGGCTCGACAGGAGGGCGGGCGAGGGCGAGGTCTTTCTGCGCCAGGCGACGCAGATCAAGAATATCTGGGTGCCGTACGGGGCGTAGGGCCGAGCGTAGCGGAGGTTGGGGATGTGAGGTGTCCCCCAGCTCTTTCTCGCGTAGCTGTGCTGAGAACAAAGGAACAAACGGAGAACCAAGTGAGCAAATTCTCCCCCTCGCCTGCACCGCGAAGGCGAAGGCCCGCCTGAGCGCTGGGTAAGGGCCTGACGGAGAACAAAGAACAACTTGGAACTTGAAACTTGGAACTCGCAAACGAGGTGTCAATGAACGTACTAACCCTAATCCTGGCGGGCGGTCGTGAGCGTCGGTTGAGCATCCTGGCGGCGCAGCGAGCCAAACCGGCGCTGCCGTTCGCCGGGAAGTACCGCATCATTGATTTCGCTCTGTCGAACTGCGTCAACTCCGGGCTGCGTCGCGTCGCCGTGCTGCCCGACTATCGCCCGCAGCCGCTGATCGACCACCTGGGCCTGGGCGGTCCGTGGGATCTCGATCGGCGGCGGCCCAACGGCCTCTTCATCTGGCAGCCGTTCCGCGACGAGTTCGCCGAGGATGTGTACCGGGGCACGGCGGGCGCGCTCTACCAGAACCGGCGCAGGCTGGCCGAGAGCAACAGCGACGTGACGCTCGTGCTGGCGGGCGATCAGGTCTATACGATGGATTATCGTCCGCTGCTGCAACGACACGCCGAGCGCGGCGCGGACCTGACGATCGGCGTGGTCAACGTGCGGCCCGAAGAAACGTATCGCTTCGGCATGGTGACGACCGACGAGCAGAATCGGGTGGTGGCGTTCCACGAGAAGCCGCTCCAGAGCACCAGCACGCTCGGCTCGATGGGCGTGTACGTCTTCAGCACCGCCAGGCTGCTGCGCCGCCTGGAAGAAGACGCGCGCGATCCCGCATCGTCGCACGAGATCGGCCTGAACCTGATCCCGCGCATGGTGCAGCAAGACGCGGTCTACGCCGAGTCCTTCACCGGCTACTGGCAGGATGTCGGCAGCCTGCCGGTCTACTGGCGTTCGCAGCTCGACCTGCTGGAAGAGCAGCCCGCGCTGGACATCGCCGATCCGCGCTGGGTCATTCATACCCGCAGCGAGGAGCGCCCGCCGGTCAAGCTGCTGCCCGGCTCGAAGGTCCAGCGCAGCCTGATCTCGAACGGCTGCGTGATCCACGGGCAGGTGATCAACAGCGTGCTCTCGCCGGGCGTGTACGTCGAGCCGGGCGCGATCGTCCGCGACGCGATCGTCATGTCGGGCACGGTGATCGGCGCGGATGCGGTCGTCGATCGCTGCATCATCGACGAAAATACGCGGATCGGCGCGGGCGCGCAGGTCGGCACGGGCGATGATGTGCGGCCCAACGTCACCGATCCCGATCACATCACCGAGGGGCTGACCGTGATCGGCCCGCGCGTCGATCTGCCCGCCGGGACGGTCGTCGGGCGTCACTGCCGCATCGATCCCGAAGTGACGGCGGCGGACCTGCCGGGCACGGAGATTCCCAGCGGCACCACGGTTATGCGCGCGCTGACGATGGGGGCGTAGAGCGGGTGTCGGGGCGTTCGGCATACAACCAGGAGCCAACAAAAAAAGCGGGACGTGCTGCGTCCCGCTTCTTCTTTCGTCTGTCCCACACAGCTACAGCGGACTATCGTCTGTGTCGTCGTGGAGCACCTCACGCGAGCGCCCGCCCTCGGCGGGACCGACCACGCCATGCTGCTCCAGCAGATCGATCAACTGCGCCGCCTTGGAGTAGCCGATCCGCAGCCGCCGTTGCAGCAGCGAGGCCGACGCGCGCTCATGCTGGCGCACAAGCTGGATCGCCTTCGGCAGCAGCTCGTCCTGCTCAGCAGGATTCAACTGTCCGGTATGCGATTCGGGCAGCGGCGAGACGCCCGGCACCAGCTCCTGGCTCGCTGGCTCGGCCTGATCGCCCTCACGGGCTACCGGCTTGAGCGGCAGCGGCTTCTTGCCGCCAGGAGCAGCGCCCGTCTCGTCGGCAGGCTTCTGCGCGGCCCGCCAGAAGCGCGTCAGCGACTCGATCTCACGATCCGAGACGTACGTGCCCTGCACGCGGATCGGCTTGGGTGCGTCCGACGCCAGGTAGAGCATATCGCCGCGACCGAGCAGTTGCTCCGCGCCCGACTGATCGAGGATCACCCGCGAGTCGATCTGCGATGTCACCGCGAACGCCATGCGTGTCGGGAAGTTCGCCTTGATCAGGCCCGTGACCACATCGACCGACGGGCGCTGCGTCGCCAGGATCAGATGAATACCGATCGCGCGAGCCATCTGTGCCAGACGGCAGACCAGCGTCTCGACCTCGTCGGGAGCCATCATCATCAGGTCGGCCAGCTCGTCGATGATGATCACGATGTAGGGCAGCGGCTCCAGGCCAGCGCCGCCCTTCTTCGCCACCTTGTTGTACGAGTCGATATTGCGGAAGCCTTTTTGCGCCAGCAGCTTGTAGCGCCGCTCCATCTCGCGCACCGCCCACTTGAGCAGGCTGACCACGCGCTCAAGCTCCGTCACCACCGGCGCGAGCAGATGCGGAATGTTGTTATAGACGATCAGCTCGACCATCTTGGGATCGACCATGATAAACTTCAGCTCTTCGGGCGTACACTGCATCAGCAGCGTACACACGATCGAGTTGACCGCGATCGACTTGCCCGATCCGGTCGATCCGGCGATCAGCAGATGCGGCGCTCTGGTCAGATCGGTAATCACCGGCGTGCCCGACACATCCTTGCCCAGCGCCAGCTTCAGGCTAGCCTTGTGCATGCTGAACTCGTCGGTGTCGAGCACCTCTTTCATCGAGACGAGCGAGATCGCCATGTTCGGAATCTCGATGCCGATGTAGGACGTGCCGGGGATCGGCGCTTCGATGCGGATCGACGGCGCGGCCAGCGCCAGCGCGAGATCTTTCTCCAGGCCCGTGATGCGGCTGACCTTAACGCCGACCGCTGGCTGGAGCTGGTACTGCGTCACGGCAGGGCCGGGATTCATCCCCACCACCTGCGCCTCGATCTTGAACGACGCCAGCGTCTCCTCGATGATCCGCGCCTTGGCACGCTTCTCGTTGTCGTCGACCTCGCTCTCGCTGAAGTGGTCGAGGATCGTCACGCTGGGCATCGGCCAGATCTGGCGCGGCGTGCTGGCGTCGATCTCGGCGATCTCCGGCTCCACCGCAGCCTTATCCTTGTCCTTGGACGGCTCAGAAGCCGCTGGTGCCTTGACCGGCGCGGTCGACGCAGGCATTGCGGTATTGGTAATCTGCGACACGTCGATCCGCTGCGTCTCGGCGTTTGCCAGCGCTACCCGCTGCGGGCTGACCGGCTCGGCTTTAGCCGCCTGGTTCTCCGGACGATTGAAAAGGCTGGCCTGCGTCGGACGGGCGGCGATCGGCGTGAAGATCATCTGGCGCTGCATCTCTTCATCGCTGAGCTGCGCCGGAGCATGCCGAGCCGTCTCTGGATTCTTCTGCCCGCCGTTGAGCGGCGGACGCGGCGCGCGCTTGGTCTTCAGTTCCTCGGCAAAGGGCACCGGCTCCGGCTCCAGATCGCGGTCGGGATTCAGCACCTCGACATGCTCGCCCCACAGCAGCAGCCACAGCCCTTGAGCGCCCGCGCGGAGCTTGCCGAAGATCTGCCGCAGCGTGACGTTGAAGGTCAGCATCACGCCCAGCACGAAGAGCAGCGCCAGCAGCACGCCCGCGCCCGCCAAGCCAAAGCCCATCATCAGCCCCAGGTCGATCGCGCCGCCGATCGACGTGGGCGCGTCCAGGCCGTCCTCGAAGATCGTGCGCGTGCTGTTCCACTCGACCGCCGACAGCAGCACGAAGGCCAGCAGCACCACGCCCAGGATGTTGCCGCCGGTGATCGGCGCGTCGACGAAGCGCTCCTGCCACAGGATCAGCGCGCCGACCACCATGAACAGGATCGGCAGGATCACGCCGCTGTTGCCGAACGCCGCCTGGATAAAGCCGACGACGCCCTGGCCGACGACGCCCGGCTCCGCGCTGCCCAGCAGCACCAGCAGCAGAAGGCCCAGGCCCATCAGCGCAAACGCGAACATCTCGCGCTGCTGCTGCGGCGAGAACCACGGCCTGTACCTGGGCGCAGCTTTACGCGAGGCCGTGCTGCTCCGGCTGCGCGGCGATTTCCGCTGCATCGTGGCGTTTTTCGTGGCGCGCGATGACGCCTTTTTGGGCTGTGTTCGCTTTCGGGCCATGCTTGCTCATTTCAGGCCCTCGCTCCGTGATCGCTCCGCTCCCACGTGCTGCGGGAGCAGAGACGGGCAGAGGGTCGCTTAAACCTCCATCACCACCGGCAAGATCATCGGACGACGGCGCGTTTGCTGGTACAGGTACTCGCTGGCCGTATCTTTGATCTTGCGCTGGAGATAGTTCAAATCGGTGCTGCTCGTGCCGCTGAGCCCGTCATGGTCGGCAAAGCCATTCAGCGCCGTGCGCACGCGCTCCTTGGTGCTGTCGATCAGATCGGTCGACTGGCGGACATGCGTAAAGCCGCGACTGACCACATCCGGCCCGGCGATGACTTTGCCGGTAACGCTGTCTACGCTGACGACGATCATCAGAATGCCGTCCTTCGCCAGCATCTGCCGGTCGCGGAGCACCGCGTTGGTGACATCCCCGCCGATCGTCGTGCCGTCGACGTAGATCAGGCCGCCCTGCGCCTTGCCGGTGATCTCGCCGTAATCCTGGCTAAACTCCATGATCGCGCCGGTTTCTGGCAGCAAGACGCGCTCGGAGGTGTAGCCCATGCTCAGCGCCAGCTTCCGGTAGATCGCCATGTGACGATAATCGCCGTGGAATGGCACGACGAACTGAGGCCGCAGCAGCGCCAGCGCCATCTTCAGCTCTTCCTGCGCGGCGTGCCCCGACACATGGATGCGTGAGTCGGAGCCGTAGACCACCTCCGCGCCCAGGCGGTACAGGTTGTCGATCACCTTGTGGACCGACGTTTCGTTGCCGGGGATCGGCGTGGCCGAGACGACGACGGTATCGCCCTCTTTGATCTTGAGATGCGGATAGTCGCGGTTTGCCATGCGCGCCAGCGCCGCCATCGGCTCGCCCTGGCTGCCGGTACAGACCACAACCAGCTCGTCGTCGCGGTACTCCGACATCTGAGTAGGCCGAATCATCAGGCCATCGGGCACTTTCAGATAGCCGAGCTCCTGCGCGATCCGCACGTTGTTCTCCATCGACCGACCGGCGGGCGCGACCTTGCGGCCATACGCATCGGCGGTGTCGATCACCTGCTGCACCCGCGAGATATTCGACGCAAAGGTTGCGACGATGATCCGGCCCTGGGCGATAGCAAAGATGCTGTCGAATGCCTCGCCGATCACCCGCTCGCTGGGCGTCACGCCCGACGACTCGGCGCGCACACAGTCGGTCAGCAGCAGCAGCGGATTGCGCCGTCCCAGCTCCGCCATCTTGGTGACATCGGTCGGCCAGTTATCGACGGGCGTGTGATCGAACTTCCAGTCCGTGAGATAGATGACCAGACCCGCTGGCGTGCTAATCCCAAATGCGACCGCGTCGGGGATCGAGTGCGCGATGTGAAACGGCTCGATCGTGAACGGGCCGACGGTGTACTTGCCGCTCGCCTCGATCGTGCGCCGCTCGACCTTATCGAGCAGCTTGTGCTCCTTGAGCTTGGGCTGGATCAGCCCCAGCGTGAGCGTCGTGCCGTACACCGGCGGCATCCCGATCAGCGGCAGCAGGTAGGGCAGCGCGCCGATATGATCTTCGTGGCCGTGCGAGATAAACACGCCGTGGATCGTGACGTTGCGCTCTTGCACATACGTGACATTGGGGATGATCAGGTCGACCCCCAGCATTTCGCTTTCGGGAAACATCACGCCCATGTCGAGCACGATCGCGTCGTCGCCGTACTCCAGCACCCAGCAGTTGCGCCCGACTTCGCCCGCACCGCCGAGCGAGATAACACGTAATCGATTCTTTGGCATATAAGAAGCAGAGCACGGCCCGTGCCGGCTCTTACTTTCTCCTTTCGCTCATTCGGTTGATGGCAGCCCATCGACTACCAATGCTCTGCATATCAAACGAACAAAGAGCCAGACTCAACCGTCAAGGATCAAAGGATCAGCGGTCAGAAGTTCAAAGCTTCGAGTTCAAGGCCCTTTGTTCTTGGTTCTTGGTTCTTAACGTGCCAGCTGCAAACCGGCGCGGGCGACAATCGCCGCGATCAGCTCGTCACGATCGGCGACATGCGCGTAGATCGGAATCCGGCTGCGGCCAAACGCCTGCCGGTGCAGCCAGCGCAGCACGCGGCTGCGAATCTGGCAGATGCCCGCATCGTCGACGATCAGCTCGTGGACCGGCGCATTCGATTCGGGATCGACCTGCCGCAAGCCTTTGATCGCCGTCCAGGGATAGAGCACCGAGATGCCCTGCACGGTATCGTACAGCAGGCCGTCGTCGCGCACAACATACGTCGTCGACCATTCTTCCAGCAGATTCCAGAGCAGCAGCGGCGCTGCGACGATCAGCACGCCAAACAGCAAAGCCGGTACAACCTGGCTCGCCGTCAGCCCATCGCGGATCGCCGCGCCCAGCGTACTCGGCAGACGCAGGTAGCTCACGGTCACGTTCTGTGTGCTCAGAATATCCGGCAGCTTCCATAGGGTAAAGAGCCATACAGCCAGAGCGCCCAGCATCAGCAGCAGCGTGGCCCGGCGACCCGTGGCGTTCAAACGGTATGTTTTCATCTAACGTATAGCCTTGTCTGTTGCAAGTTTCGCGCCAGGTATGCTCGATCGAAGGCACACCGCGCCCTGGATTGTACAAGCTAAAACAGCGATAGTTGCTCAGGCTCCGCAGGTGGTAGATCAGGTGCAGATGATGGAGCATTCGACGCGGCTTCCTCGGCGAGCACCTGCTCCAACCGTTCCAGCAGCCGGGGGATCTTGCGCATATCGCGTACCGCGTCGGGCATCGCCGCCATGTTACGCAGGACATACGCCGGGTGAAAGAGCGGAATCAGCACGCGGCTGCCGTCGCGTCGCGCCTGCCCGTGCACTCTGGTAATCTTCGCGCCGGGGAAGAACTTTTCCATCGAGTAGCGGCCCAGCGTCGCGATCAGCTTTGGCTGCAACAGCGCGATCTGACGCTCAAGGTAGCCCGCGCACGCCGCGATCTCCTCCGGCTGCGGATCGCGATTGCCGGGCGGGCGGCACTTCACCACGTTGCCGATCCAGACATCATCGCGGGTCAGGCCAATCTCGGCCAGCAGCTCTTCCAGCAGCTTTCCGGCCTGACCGACAAACGGGCGGCCTTGCAGGTCTTCGTTGCGACCGGGAGCCTCGCCGATAAACATGATCTCGGCGTTGACGGGGCCTTCGCCCGGCACGGCGCGGGTACGGCCTTTGTGTAGCTCGCACGCGGTGCAACGGCGCACCTCGTCCGCGATCTCCTCCAAGGCCGCAGCAATTGTCTCGTAATCGCGTGTCTCGTCCATTATGTTAGCTTAAAATTATACCAAACCCTGGCACATCTGTTCAAGTGCGGAAGAGCGGCGCGGCTTTGCGCATATACTCGTAGCCCGAATAGATCGTCAGCAGCACCGCGCCGACCATCAGCCAGTAGCCGATCCTGAGAAAGATCTCCAGCGCCTGGTAGACTCCGCTCGGCTCGAACAGCGGCAGCAGGCTGTCGATTGGCCGCTCAGGAAACCCGGCGCTGGCGGCAACCAGCATCCAGACGATCGCGATGATCGTCAGCAGCATCTTATGCTTGCCCCACTTATCGGCAGGAATGACCATGCCCTCGGCGGCGGCGAACGAGCGCAGCCCTGTCACCACAAACTCGCGCACAATGATCACGATCGCGATCCACGGCGCTAAAATTCCGACCGCGACCATCGAGATCAGCGTGGCGGCGGTATAGACTTTGTCCGCCGTCAGGTCCAGAAAGATGCCGATGTTGCTGACCCAGCCATAGCGCCGCGCCAGCCGCCCATCGACCGTATCGGTGATAGCCATAATTACGAACAGCAGCGCAGCGGCAAAGAGACTCCAATGTGTCGCCAGCAGGATCAGCACGACCAGCGGCACCGTCGCGACCAGCCGTGCGAAGCTCAGCAGATTGGCGGGATTTAATGGCACTTGCACACACCGCTCCTCTATCGGAAACCGCCCAAGTGTAGCTTATTCGGCATTGTGCCGCAAGCGGCGGGATGCCCATGTCGCATCCTCGTACGATCGTCAGCTTCTTTCATTATCCGCCTTTTCCGCGCGACAGGAGGCTGATTATAGCCCTCGACACGCAAAAAGCGCGTGGCAGGGTTTCGCTCCCTCCCACGCGCTCCGCGCTATACCTGGCCTGCGCGCCGCCCGCGCTAGCTCGTCGTCAGCTCCGGTACCTCGGCTTCGGCTGGCGGCTGCGGCGGCTGCTCGCGGAACTGCGTCTGGTACAGCCGCGCGTACAATCCGCTCTGCGCCAGGAGCTCGGCGTGGGTGCCCTGCTCGACCAGCTTGCCGTACTCCAGCACCAGGATGCGATCGGCGGCAAGAATCGTCGACAGCCGGTGCGCGATCACCAGCGTGGTGCGGCCTTTCATCACCTCGACCAGCGCGTCCTGAATCGCGCGCTCGGACTCGCTATCCAGCGACGAGGTTGCTTCGTCGAGCACCAGGATGCGCGGATTTTTCAGGATCACCCGCGCAATCGCCAGCCGCTGCTTCTCGCCGCCCGACATGCGGTAGCCGCGCTCGCCGACGATCGTCTGGTAGCCCTCCGCTAGCTGCGCGATCAGATGGTGGATATTGGCCGCGCGTGCCGCCGCCTCCAGCTCGGCATCGGTCGCGTCGGGCTTGGCATAGCGCAGATTGGCCGCGATCGTGTCGTGGAAGAGATAGGTTTCTTGCGTCACCATACCGATATGCTGCGCCAGTGTATCGAGCGTCAGATCGCGTAGATCGTGGCCGTCGAGCAGAATCCGCCCGCGCGTTACGTCGTAGAGTCGCGGCAGCAGATAGGTGATCGTCGTCTTGCCCGATCCGCTCGGCCCGACCAGCGCCACCATCTGCCCCGGCGCGACCCGGAACGATACGTCCTCCAGCGCCCAGTGACGGCTCATGATCGGCTTGATCGTGCCATCCGGCTCGATGCTGCCCACCGGCTTATCGCGCGACGAGAGCGCCGTCGCGGCGGATTCGGGCAGCTCGAAGTAGGAGAACGCCACGCCCTGAAACTCGACCGCGCCCTCGACATCCTCAAGATGGACCGCGTTGGGCTGCTCTTTGATCTCGATCGGCAGGTCCAGCACCTCGAAGACGCGCTCGAAGCTGACCAGCGAGGTCGCAAACTCGACGCGCGCGTTGACCAGCGCCGACAAGGGGCCGTACAGCCGCGTCAGATACAGCGCAAACGCCACAAGCTCGCCCGTGGTCAGCGCGCCGCGAATCGCGAAGTAGCCGCCGACCCAGTAGACCAGCGCCGCGCCCAGCGCGCTCGCCAGGCCGATGCCCCAGAAGAACCAGCGCCCGATCACCGCCTGCCGCACGCCGACATCGCGCACATCGCCCGCGTGCTGGCTGAAGCGCGCCACCTCATCGTAGCGGCGGCCAAAGAGCTTGACCAGCAGCGCGCCGCTCACGTTGAGCGTCTCGCCCATCTGCGCGTTCATCTTGCCGTTGTACTCCATCTGCTCGCGCGTCAGCCGTCCCAGCACCCGCCCGATCCGCTGTGACGGCAAAATAAACAGCGGCAAGATCACGATTGAGAGCACCGTCAGCTGCCAGTTGATCGCGATCATGTACAGCAGCGTGATCACCACCAGCACGACATTCGTGATGATGCCGACCAGCGTCGTCGTCACCGCGCGCTGCGCCCCGACCACATCGTTGTTGAGCCGCGAAACCAGCTCGCCCGATTTGGTATGCGTAAAGAAGCGCAGGCCCATCTGCTGCATATGATCGAAGAGCGCGCGCCGCAGATCGTAGATAATGCCCTCGCCCACCAGCGAGCTGATGCGCCGCTGCCACACGCCGATCAGACCGCTGACCAGCGGCAGCGCAACCATGCCCAGGCCGAGCCAGGTCAGCAGCCCCAGGTCGCCGGGCCGATCACCCTGCGGCAGCGCGCGGTCGACCAGGATCTTGAGCAGTTGCGGCTGAAGCGAGTCGAGCAGCGAGGTCAGCAAGATGCCAACCAGCATCCAGATGATCGACCAGCGGTAGGGCGCGGCGTAGCTCCCTACCCGTTGCAGCAGTTGCCGGCTGATCGTGGGCCGGTCGCGCTCCTCGTCGAAGCGCACCAGCGACCACCAGTTTCCCGCAGGACCATGAAACATAGGCATCTCACATGAAATACTTCTTAGAGAACAAAGGAACAAAAGAACAAGGGAACACCATTGAACTTGAAACTCCCGCCCCAACCCCTGTTATTGTAGCGCGATCGGCACGATCCTGCCCCGGCAGAACCGCCAAGCCGAGCCTAGTCCTTCGACCAGGAGACAGCCGCAGCCTGGTTGTGCTCTCCGCGCAAATCCTGTACCTAGAATGTAGGCCCAAAGGAGGCAGCGCCAAATAGTTCTCTACGGTTAACAATCTATAAAAGCACATCGCCTAACGATGCTATACTAGCGTATTGATGGGCTGTACTCGGACCATCGACGCGGATTGGCACATACCGAAACCAACACGTCCACTTATGGACAGGACGTACGCGGTCGCTGGTTCACCAGGGACATGGTAGCCTGCGGCAGCATGGGACGACCCGGTTCATGGGTCTGGTTTCGCGCTTACAGCGCGAAACCAGACCCAAAAAAGACGGTGTACCGCTCTGCCGCAGGCCCGGAATGCTCACCGCGTAACTCCTGTTATGGAAAGGCATATCCCCCAGCATGCTATCGAATAAATGTTGTGCCGGTTTCCTACCTCCATCTCTTCATCCTCCGATCCTCCCCGACATAAGGAGCGCGCTATGCTCGCGATGATCGGCATCGTTCCCACACTTGTGGTTAGCACGATCATGGCGACGGTGGTCTGGATGCGTTATCGTCAGCAGCGAGCGGGGCGATGCTTCATTGCAGCAGCGGTGGTACAAATCCTCCTGGCACTCGCGGGCGCTCTCCGGCGCGAAGCGGCCAACCCGCAGGTTATCGTCGTAGCCGCGACCGTCTCTTGGATGCTGCTGGCGCTGCTGGCCTTGAGCTTGCTGCTCTTTTTCGCCGCGCTCTACACGCCGGAATGGTGGCAGCGGCCTCGGCTCATCGGCTGGATCGCGCTGCCGTACATCCTCGTCATGGCGTTCATCGCGATGAATAACCTGCTGGGCACGGGCTTGTTGATCGGCGGGGTGGAACGCAGTGAAAACGGCCTTCAGATCGTTTCAGGGCCGCTTAGCCTCGCGATGGGTCTGATCTCGACAATCGGCTGGATTCCGCATATGGCGCTCCTGATTCGCACGTTCATCTATCAGCCCAGAGAGCGCCACGCGATCCTGGTGCTGATCGGCCTGCTGATCTTCTCCACGATCACCGGGTTTACCATGCGGGCGAATCCGTTTCTTGCGCCGTTCATCAGCATTGTGAATCAGGTCGTGCTGATTAGCTCTCTGGCCTACCTCCTGTTCCAGCGCAAGATCTTCGAGACGACCGAGGTCGTGATGGATCAGGCGCTGGCGAACATGGTCGAGGGTATCGCCGTGATTACGCCGGACGCGACCGTCGGCTTCACCAATCGGGCGATCGAGCAGCACCTTGGCCTACACCAAGGGCGCAGCATTGATGTGATCGGCGCGCAGGGCTTCGATGCCGCCGCGATCTGCGCGATCCTGAAGGCCGATCGCACCGAGGCCATTCTGGAGACAGACACCCATTCGATTGCGATTACAACCAGCCCGATCATCTACAACCGAGGCCAGATCGAAGGTCACTTGCTGCTGACGCGCGATGTCACCCAATCGCGCGCCAATGAGCGAGCGCTCCGGCAGCGCCAGGACGAGCTGCTGCAAACCGTCGAGGAGCTGCAAAAGGCGCAGGCATCTCAGCAATCGCTGGCCGCGACCGTCCGCTCTCTCTCGCTGCCGATCATTCCCGTCGCCGTCGGCGTGATCGTCATGCCGCTGATCGGCGCGCTCGACCAGCAGCGGGCCTGGGATTTTGAGCAGCGCTTTTTAGAGGGCATTCAACAGCACCAGGCTTATACGGCGGTGCTCGACCTCACAGGCGTTCCGCCGATCGACCAGGACGCCGCCAGCGTCGTGATGCGCGCGGTCGGAGGCGCGAAGCTCCTCGGCGCACAGACAATCCTGGTCGGCATCCGGCCAGAGATCGCACAATCGATCGTCGCGCTGGGCATGAGCAAAAACGGCTTTGCTACCGCGCTGACGCTTCAGGATGCGCTGGACACACTGCTGCATCGGCGGGCCAGGCCAGCAAACGGAACCGTTCGCGCAGGATAGTCAACCAAATCATTCTTCCAGTCTACGCACAGCGCCGCTCATTTGATGTGAGCGGCGCTGTGCGTACCGGGCCAGTCTCTCAGGGCGCGCCAACCTCGGAGGTTACGCCTTTGGTAAAGGTATAGCCGTCCGCGTCGGCATCGACCACGATCGTATCGCCCTCGCGGAACTCGCCGCGCAGC
>DASUTC010000088.1 GCA_036374795.1 Herpetosiphonaceae bacterium | reverse complement strand
CTGGCGGTGCTGACGGCGGGCGGCTGCTATGTGCCGCTCGATCCGGCCTATCCAACAGAGCGGCTGGCGTTCATGCTCGACGATGCACAGGTGGCGGTGGTGCTGACGCAGCGGGCTGTGCGCGACCACGTGCCGACGACGACGCCGGTCGCCTGCCTCGACACGCTGGCGCTGGCCGCCTACCCGGCCACGCCGCCGCCCGCCCGCATCCACCCCGATCAGCTCGCCTATGTGATCTACACCTCCGGCTCCACCGGACGGCCAAAGGGCGTGATGGTGGCACATCGCGGCCTCTCCAATCTGGTCTTCAGCCAGATTCGTGAGGCGACGACTCAGGCGGATAGTCGGATGCTCCAGTTTGCCTCGATCAGCTTCGACGCCGCGATCTTTGAGATCTGCGCTGCGCTGGCTGCCGGAGCCTCGCTCTATCTCGCGTCGCAGGCCGATCTGCTGCCTGGGCCGACGCTCCATGCCTACCTGCAAACGCACGCTATCACGACGGTCGTGCTGCCGCCGTCGGCGCTGGCTGTCACCTCCGCCGCCGATCTGCCCGCGCTGCAAACCGTGGTAGCGGCAGGCGAGGCGTGCTCCGCGCCGGTCGTCGCGAGCTGGTCTGCTAATCGCCGCTTCATCAACGGCTACGGCCCCACTGAGGCGACCGTCTGCACCACCTATGCCGAGTGCCAGCCGGATGGTCGCACGCCGCCGATCGGACGCCCGATCGCGAACATGGCCGTGTATGTGCTGGATGTGCAGATGCAGCCGGTGCCCGTGGGCGTGCCGGGCGAGCTCTACATCGGCGGGGTGCAACTGGCGCGGGGCTATCTTGGCCGCCCCGATCTGACCGCCGCGCGCTTCGTGCCCGATCCGTTCAGCGGTACACCGGGCGCGCGCCTCTACCGCACGGGCGATCTGGCGCGCTGGCGGTCCGACGGGCAGCTTGAGTACCTGGGCCGCGTCGATCAGCAGGTCAAGCTGCGCGGTTACCGCATCGAGCTCGGCGAGATCGAAAGCGTGCTGCTGGAACATCCCGCCGTGCAGGCTGCGGCGGTGGATCTGCGCGAGACGCGGGCCAGCCACGAGCAGTTGGTAGCGTATGTCGTGGAACGAGGGGCCGGGGATGACGGCCTGATTGCCGACCTCCGCAGCTATGCGGCTGAGCGCCTGCCCGCCTACATGGTGCCGAGCGCGTTCGTGGTGCTCGACGCGCTGCCGCTGACGCCCAACGGCAAGGTCGATCGCAAAGCGCTGCCCCAGCCGGAGCGCACGAGCGCTCCGACGACGCTGGTCGCGCCCCGGACGGAGACGGAGACGACGCTGGCGCGGATCTGGGCCGACGTATTGGGCCTG
>DASUTC010000087.1 GCA_036374795.1 Herpetosiphonaceae bacterium | reverse complement strand
CTGGCGGTGCTGACGGCGGGCGGCTGCTATGTGCCGCTCGATCCGGCCTATCCAACAGAGCGGCTGGCGTTCATGCTCGACGATGCACAGGTGGCGGTGGTGCTGACGCAGCGGGCTGTGCGCGACCACGTGCCGACGACGGCGCCGGTCGCCTGCCTCGACACGCTGGCGCTGGCCGCCTACCCGGCCACGCCGCCGCCCACCCGCATCCACCCCGATCAGCTCGCCTATGTGATCTACACCTCCGGCTCCACCGGACGGCCAAAGGGTGTGCTCGGCCTTCAGCGCGGCGTTGTCAACCGCTTGCAGTGGATGTGGAGCGCCTACCCGTTTGCTCAAGACGAGCGCTGCTGCCAGAAAACTGCGCTCAGCTTCGTCGACTCGGTCTGGGAGATCTTCGGGCCGCTGCTGCAAGGCGTGCCGCTGAGCGTGATCGCCGATGATGTGGTCAAAGACCCCGTGCTGCTTGTTCGCGCGCTGGCCGAGCAGCACATCACGCGCATTGTGCTGGTGCCGTCGCTGCTGCGTGCAATCCTCGACACGCATCCGGGCCTGGACCGCCAGCTTCCACAGCTCACCCGCTGGGTTTCCAGCGGCGAGGCGCTTCCGCTCGATGTCGCGCGACGCTTCGCCGCGCAGATGCCGCACGCGACGCTGATCAACTTGTACGGCTCGTCCGAGGTGGCGGCAGACGCGACCTGCTTCGACACGCGACAGTTAGCGGATCGCGATCACGTGCCGGTTGGACGTCCGATCGCGAATATGGCCGTGTATGTGCTGGATGTGCTGATGCAGCCGACGCCCATCGGCGTGCCTGGCGAGATCTATGTCGGCGGCGTCGGGCTGGCGCGCGGCTACTTCAACCGCCCCGATCTGACCGCTGAGCGCTTCCTGCCTAACCCATTCGATGTCGAGGCTGGGTCGCGGCTCTACCGCACGGGCGATCTGGCGCGCTGGCGCGCTGACGGGCAGCTTGAGTACCTGGGCCGCGTCGATCAGCAGGTCAAGCTGCGCGGTTACCGCATCGAGCTCGGCGAGATCGAAAGCGTGCTGCGCTCGCATCCCGCCGTGCGCGAGGCCGTCGTTGTGGCGCGAGAAGCCGGAGCGGGCGACGCGCGGCTGGTAGCGTATGTCGTGGAACGAGGGGCCGGGGATGAGGGCCTGATTGCCGACCTCCGCAGCTATGTGGCTGAGCGCCTGCCCGCCTACATGGTGCCGAGCGCGATCGTGGTGCTCGACGCCCTGCCGCTGACGCCCAACGGCAAGGTCGATCGCAAAGCGCTGCCCCAGCCGGAGCGCACGAGCGCTCCGACGACGCTGGTCGCGCCCCGGACGGAGACGGAGACGACGCTGGCGCGGATCTGGGCCGACGTATTGGGCCTG
>DASUTC010000086.1 GCA_036374795.1 Herpetosiphonaceae bacterium | reverse complement strand
GATCGTGGCCGTGGTCAGTGGCGCTCAGGCGTTCGAGCGACTCGCGGCGGCGGGACAGCTCCGGCTCGGTCCAGGACCAGCCGGTTTCGGGAGTCAGGCGTTCTGGCACGCGTTGCTCGGGTTTCAGGGGTGGGGCTTTCTCGCCTATGTCGCCGTCATGGTGGGCCTCCTCAGCCTGGGCATGCTAACCCAGCCCCGGCTCCGCGTCTGGTTGGCGCTGTGTGGCCTGGCGGGTGGGTGGTATGGCGTGGAAGCCATCGATCGGATCATGATGACGCAATCGTTCACGGGATCAGGCGGCGCGGGGAGCTGGGCCTGGTGGGGGACCTACCTGGAATTTCACAACGCGGCGTGGCACGCGTTTGGCATCTTGGGCCTGGGCGTGATCAGTGCCGCTGGCTCAGCCCTGCTGCCGATCCTGGAGGCAGCGCTCCCCGCACCCCAGCGAACGCCCGGGTCCACACCCCGTCCGCTGGGCGTGACCTAGATTGTGCTGTACTTCATCCTGGTGGCCGTGGGAGACCTCGTCTCAGTGCTCGTGCCGTCCCTCAGACTCGCCGGTGGCACGCTGCCGGGAGCACCGCCCACCATCTTCCCGCCGACGGTCAGCATCCCCCTCACCCTCTTCCTGGCGTGGGGGTTCTGGGGGTGCCAGGCGTGGGCACGGGCCCTGATCATCTGCGTTGGCCTGCCTACGATCACGCTGGCCTTCCTGAGCGGGAACGCGGGGTTCAAAATTTGGATACTCCTTGCCATCGTGCTGTACCTGGTTCAGCGCCGTATTGGTGAGGTCTTCGCTCCCGCCCCTGATCCGCTGCCATGATGCGGACCTGCCGCAGGAACACGCGGAACATCCCTGTGGATGTCGCATGGATGCCCGATCTGCCAGTTGATGAACCCACCCCAGCGCCGCAGGTCGATGTGTCGAACGCGCCCGTCACCAGCATCGGCAGCAAAACCATCGCTGGCACACCGACCAGCCAGTACCAGATCTGGATCTCGGCGGATGACGGCTCGACGGATCACATCGCGCTCGACTTCTTCATTGGTCAGCAGGTCACCTACCTCTACCAGGACCAGATCTCGATCTTTGCCACCGACGACGAGGTGGGCGAGCTGAAGGTTGAAACCGTTGAGCGGCTGTACGATGTCGACGATCCGCGCATCGTCGTCGGGCCGCCCGCCAACGCGATCGAGCGTCCCGCAATGACCGGCCTGGCTGAGATGAGCAACGGCGGCCTCTTCACCACGCTGGCAGCGCCCCTGGCGACCGCTGAATTGCGCGCCCTTGCTGTGGAGCGCTTCGCGCGCTCCATCTCTCGGAGAAGCGTGCTGCAGACAGCGTCGCACTGCGACGCTGTCTGTTTGTAGTGCTCCCGTTGTGCTGATTGACGCCGGAACCTCGTAGCGTGCGTGCGGTGCTTGGACACGCACGCACGACATGCCCGGTTCGCGCTTCAATCCACTTCCCTCCTATGAGTCGTTTGGTCCCGGCGTGGCCAAATTGGCAGCTACCACCGTTGTCGCGCGCGTGTGGCTTGGTATGCTGAAGGAGGTCAGACCCCCACGCTGATTCATAGCTGCCGACTCCATCATCATGGTGGTCGATCCTGAGGAGTATCCGATGCCAGACACCGGCACCTATTTTTTCTATCGCAATCCCCAGGCCGGATTTTACGAGCTGGGCTACCTCACGGAGCACCTGCCCGGCGTGGTGCTGTACCAATCGCGCACGCTCGGCAGCGGGGTCGGCCGCGCCCTGCTCGTCTGGCCGCTCCGGGCGGAAACGCCGCCGCCGCGGCTCGCGCTTCCCGCATCGCTGATTGTTCGCCAACCCTTTGCGTTCTGTTCCGCCGCCGAGGCGCTGGCCCAGTTCGAGACGTCCTTTCGCCAGCTCCGCTGGCTCGGCTTCGCGGACCCGTATGGCCAACTGCGCTGGCATGGTCCCGACTTCGTGACCCAGTTCCGGCGGCATCTGGAGGCCGATGCCCAGGCGTTGGCGCATCCGGTACCGCAGGCCGCCGCGTCGTGCCGGTGAGCGGTTTCAGAACGTGCTTGCGTCCCTTGCACGCGCAATCTTCCCCTGAAATCCCCCAACGGTCCCGGACGCAGCGTAGGCCATCACCGGCCGATCTTGGCAGATAAGCGGGCGTCCTGCCGGGTGCTGCTGCGCTATGCTGCAAGCGGCACGCTGTCTCGGACGGTGGTTCACTGCCAGGGACACGCCAGGATCGGACGCAGTCCGTGCACAAAGGATGAGCTATGCCCAAACAACACACTGCAGCACCCAGCGCCGAGCGTGGCGTGGTCGTGGCGGATCATCCGTCTGGCGTACCGCTGCGCATCGCCCTCGTGGATCTGGATGAGGATCTGACCCAGCCGCGCCAGGACTTTCCCGACGATCGCCAGCAGGAGCTCACCGCGAGTGTGGCCGTGGCCGGCATCAAGCAGCCCCTGATCGTCCGCCCAGCGGGGCATGGGCGCTATCTCGTGGTCGACGGCGCCCGCCGCAAGCGCGCGGCGGAGGCCGCGGGCCTGCGAGAGGTCCCGTGTGTCCTGAGCGCCGAGGTGGATTGGCTCACCATCAAGCAGAACCAGCTCATTACCAACGGTTTCCACCAATCCCTGACGCACCTGGAGCTGGCCCAGACGCTGGAGTTGCTCTGGCTGGGACACCAGATCGCGGCGTTTGAAGCCGACGCTGACGACGATGGCACGCAGACGGCAGCGCTCGTCGCGGCGGCGGGCAGTCCTGCCAGGCAAATCGAGGCGCTGCGCGAGCGGCTCTGTGACCTCTCCGGCTTTCCCAGCCGCGACGCATACCTGGGAAGCGGTGCGCATGTGCGCGTCCCCTGGAGTACCGTGTTGCAAGCCACTGGGCTGGCGCAGATGACCCCTGACCAGCGGAAGCGGCTGTTGAGCCTCCTGGATCTCTCGCTGGAAGCACAAGAGGCGCTGGCCGGTGTCGACGTGAGCCAGCGGACCTTGCGCGATCTCGCGCAGCGCCCACCAGATGAGCAGCGTGCGCTCATCGCGCAGGTGCAGGATCAGGAGGATGTCGGCGCGGCGCTCCGGCAGGCGCTGAACGCACCGCTGGTGGCCGACGATGACCCACCGCGGACAGGTGACTGGTCGCCGGACACGTTCGCCCACGCCCTGGATGCTCCAACCACCGACGACTCAGCCGGCCATGCCACGCTGGATCGCGCTGATGATGCGCTGCCGCTCGATATGGATGCCGATCAGCGATCGACCGTTGTTCCTGATCCGACACTGGCGATGCCGTTCTCGAAGGGCAACGGCCAGACGCTGGTCTCCGACCGGGGCGAGATTGGCCGTGGCTCACCGCCGCCGCCGGGTCATGCATGCTGGACGGAAGATCAGGCGCTCCAGCTCTCTGGTGCCTTGGAAGCGGCCCTGAAGGTTTTGGATAGTGTGGGGCCGGCCTATCTGACCGAGCAGCACCAGGGGTGGCTGCGACCGATGTGGCAGGAATTGGTGATCCGCCTGGAGTCTGCCGGTCTGGAGGCACGTCTGGAGTAGATCGATCATCGTTCGTCGGTCCTGTTCCAAAAGGTTGTCATGTTATGCGCGCTTCGTCCCCCCCATCTGGTGTTCGCCGTGCTGCTGCGCGTGGCACGGCGGATGCCCATGTTCGGCCCACGCTCCAGGTGCTGCCCGTGCAGGCCATTCGGACCACGCCGCAGAATCCGCGAGCTGCGGATACGGCACTGGACGATTTGATTGCCAGCCTGGCCGTCGAGTCCGAGCCGTATCTTGCGCAGCCGCCCCTGGTCGAGCACCTCGGCGAGCGGGAGTATCGGCTGATCGCTGGCGAGCGGCGCGTGCGCGCGGTCACGGCGGCGGGCTGGGCGACGCTGGCCTGTCTGGTCTATCCCCGGCTTGATCCGGCCCAGGCCCACGAGCTGCGCCTCATCGAGAACCTCCATCGCGCCGCGCTGGATGCCCTGGATGAAGCCTGTGCGCTGCGCATCGCCTGGTTCCGCGCCAACGCCGATGCGCTGGGCACCGGCGACGCGGCGCGGGAGATTCTCGGGCAGGAACAGGCACCCGCCGAGACGCTCGCGCAGCTGGGAGCCCTGCTGGCCACGGTCAACTTCACGCCGACCCGTCCGGCGGTGACGTGGGATCAGGTGCTGGACCGCTTGGGCCTGGATCTGAGTCCGGCGCAGCGCAAACGGCGGATGCGCCTGCTCTCGCTCGATAGCGCCGTGCAGGCGCAGGCCCGCGTGCTTGACCTCAGCCCGGCAGCCATGCGCGCCATTGGGACCCTGGCACCGGAGCAGCAACAGCGGCTGATCGGCGAAGTGGCGCAGGACCCGCGGCTGGCGCGGAAAATTCGCCGCATTGCCAGCACCGTGACCAAGGGCACCTACACGCTGGACCAGGCACTCGACGAGGCGCGCGGCCGGGTTCGGTTTGCTGCCGAGCGGGAGGGCAGCGCGGTCCGCGACCAGGTGACGGCGATCGGACGTGACGACGATCTGGCGGAAGCGGCTGCGGATGACGACGCGAACGCGCCGACCCCGGCGGACGGTGAGTCGGCCCACGTCGACCAGGCCGTGATCGACGCCGTGATGGAGCTGATTAACGTCGCCAGCTCCGTGACGACGGCCCTGGTCGCCTTCAACACCGCCGTGGGCACCCGGTCGATCGCCGCGCTGGGCGAGCCCTGGGGCGGCTATGCTCAGTACGCGCTCGCCCTCCTGCGGGATGCGGCCACGGAGCTTCCGGGGTACGACACCTCCGTTGAGCTCGCTTGAATCAGGAATCCAATGAGGGGAGCGTGATCACGACCCGAGGGAAGATCTCGGCGACCAGGGTGACGCGAGCAGGGTCGTCGCAGATCAGGGATCGCCTGCTGCTGGCCGGCGGATTGGTACGAGGAGGATCTGGCTGGCCCAGGCGATTCTCAGTGAGATTGGCACCGATATGACGCGGTTTCCGATGGTGAAGCATTGCTGCTCGTGGCGAGGGCTGGCACCCCGGTAATGATATTTCGGGCGGGAAGGTGTTGCATTCGCGGACGCTGCAGGTGACCAGGCGGGCGAACCACGCCTTCCGCCTGGCGGCCCAATCGGTGATTCATAGCGCTATTGCGGTAGGGGTCTCTGTTTGGGCGGTGCGTTCCCGGAAAGGACCCCAACCGGCGATCGTGGCCACGGCGCATACGATTGCGCGCATCGTCGCCCACCTCCTCAAGTAGGGCGAGCCGGATCGGGAAGCCCCCGCCGCCGTGTATGAGCACCAACGCCGGGAACGGGATCTCCAGCAGTTAAGCCGGCGCGCCGCGAAGCTCGGATACCCCTCACACCTGCTGTGCATCCATCATCGAGGCGATGCTGGAGCCTGGACGAACGAGCGTTTCTCGGGAGCACCTTGGTCGGTGGGCATGTTAGCCTTCTCCAACATCGTTGAGGACAGCATCGATCAAGGCTTGGCGCATATAGATCCCCTGAGCTTGTAAGGCGTCGAGGTGTGGCCGGATCAGGGCGATCAATCCCATCCGTTTCGCGCGGCGGAGCAAACCGACGGTGCCGATGCGCTGCATGCTCAACCGTTCAGCGACCCGCCGCGCGCGTGCGTCGTCAAGCACCACCATGCTCTGTGGCAGCGTTTGCGCTAACGCAATCACTTCTGCCTCGCCGCGCCCAAGCAAGATGGTGAGCGGCTCGACTCGTAGTGGATCGGGGGCTTGCCTATCCAGCCACGGGATCTGCCGGACCTCATGGGCTCCTGGCGCGTCCTGGTTGCTCAGCGTTACTTCCTGCCATACCGCAGGTGGGATAACGATCCGTGACCCCAAGTGTGGCAAGAGGGCAAGCTGCCCAATGCGGGCGAAGGCAATGAGCGGCCCACTATCGACGACCAGACTCCCCTCAGGCATCACGAAGCTCGTCCTCGATTTGGTCGTCATCAAGATTAATGACGGCGACACCGTTGTGGCCCAGTTCGTTAAGGAAGCTGAGGATGGGGATGCCAGCCAGTTCAGCCGCTTTTCCGAGCGATAGCCGCCGCACTTCAAAGAGCTTGATTGCGAGTAAGATCCGCAGATCGTGTTCGAGGTCTTCCGGCGACTGCCCGGTGGCGACAAGCAAATCGTCGCTGTAGGGTATTGATAAGGTTCTCATAGTGGCTATTGTAGCCCAAACCGCTGAGGAATGCGAGGCACACCGAACGACCTAGCCAGGGGAGTTGCAAAGTCGGATACCAGCACTTATGCTTTTGCTTTCTGCGCTAACCAGCGATCAAAGTGATAGGCAACGCGGCGTTGACTAGCGGCCAGATTGCGTTCCCCGGCCTGGAGGACCAAGCCGATGACCGCGTTATTGAGCGCGGCCATGACCTGCGGCCCGCGTCCCCGGCGCAGGCGGCTGGCATCTTCCGCCAAACGCACATCGCGCCGGTAATGCAGCCCGTTTTCAATGCCCCATTCCGTCCGCGCAATCGTGAGTAAGCGCGCCGCATCTGCCACCGTCGCCGGTAAACTCGTGACGCCATAGCGGACCTCCGTGCCGGCCTTGCCCGCGCGCCCCACCGTGCGTTCCCATTTGAAGACTTGGGCGAGATACGGCCAGTTACTATCGTCCTGTAACCAACTGCTGACGGTAATCCGCCGCGCTTCCAGCCGCCCATGCGCGTTGTCTATCTGGTGTGCCATCGTGAAATCCGTTGGCGCTTCTGCGGTGCCGGGCAGGACGGGCAACGGCGTGAAGCGGCGTTCGATGTCGGCGTGGAGGGTCGGCTGATTGGCTTTGACGAACCAGAGGTAGTCGCCGCCGGTTTCCACAATCTGGAGACTGAGGTGGCGCTGCGTCTGCATGGCATCGCCGACCACAACCATGCCGGTGAGATCAAGGTGGGCAAGCAGCGTCGGCACCACGACGATTGCATTCGCTTTGCGGTCCACGGCCAACTGGGCCAAGACCACCCCGGTGTCGGGGAGATACGCGGCGACTAAATGGACGCCGGTCGTGTGACCACTAGGAATCGTGCCACGTAATGGTTTGCCATCCACTGCCAGAATGCGACTGCCACGTGCCGGAACCTCTGCCGAAACCGTGGTCGTGCGAAAGAAACTGCCGAGGGCATCTTCCAACGCCGGCACGTCAACGGCCTCGGCAAACAGACGACTCCAGGTCGTGGGATGCGGCAGGGTCGCGCGGGCCAGGCCAAAGAGGTCGGCAAGGTCACGGGCTCGCAGACGCGCCCAATCGGCCAGGGCGGTGATGCGACGATGCCCGGCAAGCTTGGCACAGACGGCCAGGGTGAGCAAGGGTGCCAACGGATAGCGCACGCCGCGCGGGTCACGGTGATCGACCAAGCTGGCGAGATGCGCTGCGAGCGCACGGAGATCAACGACACACGGCAGGTCAGCGGGTAATGGCAGGGTGAACGGCAAGGTGGTAGAGTGCATCGGACACCTGAGTTTGGCGTGATGGGATTCAGCACCGCTATCATACCCAATTCTGGTGTCGTTGCTTGTTCCGACTTTGCACTTCCCCTGACGACCTAGCTGAGCTGCGGTCCACCATGACCGACCTACGTTTTGCACACAAGAATCAGTGGAGCACGATCTGGAGCAGATGGGAAGATCTCGGCGACCAGGGTGACGCGCGCACGGTCGTCGCAGATCGGGGATCGCCTGCTGCTGGTCGGCGGATTGGTACGGAGCGCAAAGATACGGGCGATCATTCCTCGCCAGCGGTACGCAGCACATCTGCCAGGAACTGCGGGCTGAACGGCCGCCCCTGGGCCAACATGGTATCAAGGATCGGTTGCACCGGCGGGATCAATTCCGGCAGCTCTTAACCTCGTATTCCGTGCGATGTTCCGCGCCCGAATCTCAATGACGATCCGTCCGTACAGGTGCCGCAGCAGTTCGAGGTGGCCGACCCCGATCAGCATGATCAGCGGGCTGGTATCGGCGACAACCGGCGGTCTACGCATGGCCTGCCTCTGCCGCCACATCCGTCGCGGGATCGAAGATCGAGACGCCGTAGTCGCCGAGCAGATCGAGAAACGCCCGCCGCGACACCCCAAGCGTGTCGGCGGCATAGCCCGAGCTGATCTCGCCTTGCGCAGACAGCTTGACGATCAACGCCGCGCGCGCGAGCGCTTCCAGTTGTCGCTTGTCTTTCGATCCGAGATCGTCTGGCACGTCAATAACTGCCAGCTCAAGCAGGCAGCTTGCAGCTACGGGCTATGCCCGTGCCGCCATAGGCTGATTGACAGCAGCCCGTTCGATATTTACAGCGGCGTTCCAATCGGCGGATGCAGCGAACCCGCACGAACCGCACACAAACGAGGATTGAGAGTGACGGTTCTGTTTGTCACAGTAGCCACAGGCACTACACGTTCGGCTGGTGTTACGCGGATCAACGACGATCACGCGCACGCCAGCCAGCACCGCTTTGTACTGCACAAACATTCGCAACTGGTGAAACGCCCACGAACTATGCCGCCTACGCTGCGAACGCTGAACCGTAGCCCGCTGGCGGATATGCGTCAAATCCTCCAACGCGAGTGCCTTGCGTTTACCGGCGGCTTTTTGTACGAGGCGTTTGCTGATCCCATGATTCGTGTTCTTTTGGAAGCGTTGCTCCCTGCCGCTGTTTCGTTTCAAGCGACGTTTGGCGCTTTTCGTTCCGACCGCTTGCAGCCGTTGGCGGCGCAAATGGTAGCGATCACGTACCCGATCAATGTGTTCACCGCTGAACGTATCGCCGTCGCTGGTAGTACACAGGTTGACGATCCCGAAGTCGCAACCAATCACGCCCAACGGCTCATCGGGTTCCGGCAATTTCTTGGATTGCGTGATGCACAGATACCACACGTTCTGTTTGCGGATCAATTCCGCGCCGCCGATCGCCCACGTCACATCGTACAAGGAGCGGCGTTGGAAGTCGCCAAGATCAAGCTGTGCGACCACCCGACCATACAACGTATTCAGCGAGACTTGATCACGCTCCATCAAGCGGTACGTTCGCGCGTCGTAGCGGATCGAGCTATCAGGATGGAAGGTTGGACACATTGCGTTCGCGTGCTGGCGGCTGGCGCGGACCGCTTCGGCGGCTTCGCCCTAAGGGCACCCGCGCGCACAGCACGCCAGTTGTGCGCCAAGCCCGAACTGAGCGCGGGTCGCGCCATACACGACGTGATGCAGCGTGTTTTTATTGGTAATCCATTGCTCCCACGCCACGGACGCGCAATAGTTGGCAGCAGCATTGAACGCCGCCTGCGTTTCGCGCAAGGCCGTATCAACTGCGCTATCAACACGCAGTTTACAGCATACGGTACGTGTGGAGAAAATATCACTCATTGAGGTAGTATAGTACATTTGTACTTGCACTGCAAGCAGATGTTGAGAGGGTGGCACTTCCTCCGCCAGCTAAAGCAGGCGGTCTCCGTGCCAGTTTTTCTATGAATCGTTAAGGCGCGCATGGTTGTTCTCCTTCGAGCACATCACCAGGATTGTAGCGTAGTCGTTCAGTGAGCGAGGAGCCAGCGTCGGCGGCATCCTGGCTGAAGCCAGCGAACAACCCGCCGCACCACGGTCGTTAAAACGGCATGGCGTGCGGCGGGTTCTTTTCCGTCAGGTGCCGACCACGCGACGGAATGTTTGGGCCGTGCCGGAGGCATGGGTCAACGTCAGCGCATCACGGTCCACGCGCACCGTACACACATCGTCGATGGTGCTGAACACGGTTTGCGGGAGCGGAGGTATCGGATATGCTCCCTGATTGGGTGCCGGATAGGAGCCGGGATTGACGATCGTGGCGCGGCAGACGCCACGCAGCACCGGCAGCAGATCGGCGCACCATCCCGGCTCGTCCTGGCTGGGTGACGTGGTCGACGTGAAGGCCAGCCGGATCGTGGCAGCATCCGTCCAGGTATACGTCCCGTAGAGCATCCAACCGCGCGGCATGGTGATCGTCACGCGCCCGTCGTCATAGACGCGGAGCAGGATGGTATGACCGGCGGCATCTATGGCCTGCCACGTTCCGAGAATCAGGGTTTCTGGCTCATCCGTGGCTGGCGGACTCCAGGCGGTTGGCCGATCATGCACGAACATGCCGAGCAGTCCGGCGAGGAGCGTCGCGATCAGTGCCACCGCTGGGAGCCATGCCGCAGGATGCCCGCGCGTGCGCCACAGCGCCACCATCCAGCCGAGGAGCCAGAGGATGGCGCTATAGACGAGGACATCCACGACAAATGCTGCGGGATTGGGGAAATCCTCAGGCCCGATCTTGCCCCAGCCGCCCGTGGGCGAGCCAGCCTCATGATCGCGAAGCACGGCAAACGGGAAGCCGGCCCGCTGCTCGCCAAATCGGCACGAGCCGCTGGGACAGGGCGCTTGCTCAGGCTCAGAGCAGAGCGTGTGGCAATTGGCCGGGCGCACGTAGGCTATCGATCCCAGCGTCATCAGGATGGCGGCGATGCCGATCAAGACGACGTGCCACGGCCTGGCATACCCAAAGCGCATGTTCAACCACCTTTCCAAACGCATAGACGGATTCAAGCGCGGGAGCGCCCCGGCGGCTGGGTAGTCTTCCCGCGCCCGTGCCGGATGAGGACGATCCCGATCCAGAGCACGCCGATCAGGCCGCTAGAGATCACGACATTGCCGAGTAGCGCCGCCGGACGCGCATCCGCAAGATCCTCGGTGCCGAGGTTGCCCCACCCGCTGATCGGCGAGCCGCCGACGTCATCTCGCACCATGATCAGGGGAAACCCCGCTTGCAGCCTGCCGTCGCTACACCGCCGGACAGCGCATGCGGCAGGCTCGATGTGCCAGAGCGAAAGGACCGTGAGACTGAGCGCGAGGATCAGGATCGCGAAGGGTGCCAGACGGGGCGAGGTGAGGGTAGCTCGCACGCGCCACACGTCCCGGTTCCAGCGCGTCGCGATGCGGTGAAGCGTCGCCCAGCTCATCGCCGCCACCATGCCCCAGACGAGGCCATTGAGGACGATCAGCCGCAGGACGAGGCCGCCCTGTGGTGCGGGTGCGTACCAGGACGGCGCGCCGCTGATCAGGCCGTACAGCGGGATAATAGGGCTTGCCAGGACGGCATACACGCCGACGTACACGTCGTACGGCCAGGCCGACCGAATCAGCAGCAGGTTGAGCAGATGCATGGTCGCGTTCACCGTCAGCGCGGCGGCCAGCATGAGCAGACAGTGCAGGAGGAGGCGCAACATATAATCTCCAGGGCTGGATGGGTGGGACGGCGGCACCCAGACCACGCGCGCGACGACCGTCGATCGCATCCTCAGTTTCGACCCGATCGCTCACAACGTGGCGGCGCGATCGATCGCCTGGACGATCGCCCGATGCACGGCCATGCGAAGCGCGCCAATGCCACGCCCCATCCGTCCGTGATAGACCTCGTTCGTCAGCAGCACGACCACCAGGCTGCGCTGCGGGTCGATCCAGAGCGAGGTGCCGGTAAAGCCGGTGTGTCCAAAGGCGCGCCGGCTCAGCGGATGGCTGCTGGCGGCGGGGTCCGGCGACCACAGCGCGACGCCCAGCCCTCGGTGGGTAGGACCGTCTGTGGCTTGCAGCCGCGTCATCTCGGCGACGGTCGCGGCGCTGAGCAGGGGCGCGCCGCCGTCAAGGAGCATCTGCCCAAAGCGTGCCACGTCGGCTGCCGTGCTGAACAGCCCCGCATGCCCGGCGACGCCGCCCAATCCGGCGGCGTTCTCGTCGTGAACCTCGCCCTGGATACGCCGGCTGCGCCAGCGGCAGATCTCGGTCGGCGCGACCGCCGGTGTGGGCCGATCCATCGCGCGCATCGGTCGGTAGCATGTATGGCGCAGGTTGAGCGGCTGCGTCACCTGCCGCGCGACCACGCGGTCGAGCGCGTCGCCCGCCAGCCGCTCGATCGCCAGGCCCAGCAGGATCAGCCCGATGTCGCTGTAGACGATCTGCGTGCCGGGCCGACAGGCACATGCCGTGGCGAGCGCCATCCGCCGCGCGGCGGCGGGCGTCGGCGCGCGGAAGAGCGGACGCCAGGCCGGGAGTCCCGCCGTATGCGTCAGCACCTGCCGGAAGGTGATCCGCCCCACATCGACCTCTAGCGCAGCCGGCTCCAGGCTGATCAGCGCGCCCGACTGCTGCGGATCTTCGTAGGGCTGAATCGGACGAGCGCCGCGAAACGCCGGCAGCGCGCCGGCGAGCGGCTGATCCAGCGCCGTCGCTCCCGCCTCGACCAGCCGCAGAAACGCCGTGACGACAAACAGCTTCGTCACCGAGGCCAGATCAAAGAGCGTGTCGGGCTGCGTCGGCTGCCGGCGCGTGGTGGGATCGAGCCAGCCGTAGGCGCGCTCGTAGAGCGTCGCGCCGTGCCAGTACACGACAAGCTGCGTGGCGGGACAGATCTGCGGCACAGCCTCCTGCATGATCGTTTCGAGGGCGGAAAGATCAGGTTGCATAAGGTATTCACTGGGGCCGGACGTGATGCGCCACATACTCCGCGCGTCACGCCCGGGGCAGGCTAACGAGCGTCCCGTAGCTCGTAGCTGGCGGCGATCTCCGGCGCGTACTGCTGCTCGGCGAACATATACCAGAACAGCGGCGGATACAGCAGATCGGATGCCGGGTAGCCCAGACTCTGCGGCAGGCTGTTCTCCGAGAAGAAGTTGAGATCGTAGGTCGGCGGCTGCGGATACGGAAAGCTGGTGCGGAAGGTTCCGTCCGCGCCGGCGACCGGCGTGAGCGTTCCGTCGAGAATCTGGATCGAGATGTAGTTGTCGGAGCCCTGGTTGTTCCGGTAGATCGGATGGTCCAGCGGCAGCCAGCCCGTCACCCGCGCCGCCGTGTTGATCGGATCGGTTGAGGAGCGCTGGAAGAGCGGCAGGACCGGCAGCTGCGCGTTGACCAGCAGCGCGAGCTGCTCGACGTACGGCTTCTGCGCGTCCAGATCCAGCCCCGCCGCCGCGCCCTTCAGCAGATCGGGAAGATACACCTCCTGGCCGTCGGCTCCGATCTGCCGCCAGGACCAGCCCATGCCGCGCTGCCCGCTGGCCGCCTCAGGATTGTTGCGCGGCGCGTCGAGCATGTAGCGGTACGACGCGAATGGATACGGCGGGATGTAGTAGGTGCCGAGATCCATCAAGATCTGGTAGCGGCCTGCCTTCTGGATGTCGGCGCGCTCCGCCGACTGGTAGCCGCGCACGGTGGTCTTCAAGCCGAATGCGGTCAGCTGCTGCGCGGCGTTCTCGGCGGCGCTCAGCCAGTCGGCGAAATCGGCGGGAACCGCGATCTCGAAGGCCAGCGGCTGGCCGTGGTCGTCCAGCCACGCGCCGTCCGCGCCGCGCGTGAAGCCGATCCCGCTCAGCAGCGCCTCGGCCTTTCGCAGGTCCTTCGGATAGGTGTTGAGCTGAGCGGCAGCATCTTTGGAGAGCCACTGATCGACCGCCTCGTCGGGAAAGCCCGCCAGCTTGACGATCGGCTGAGCGGCGTCGCCGAGCGCGACCCTGGCGTTCTCCTGCCGATCGATGACGTAGGCGAGCGCCTGGCGCACCTCCTTGCGGCTCAGCGGCGCGACCGCCTGGTTGAACCACAGGCCGGGGCCGGTGCCGGTCGGCCCCCGAATAATCTGCACGTTCGGGAGCTGCGCGAACGCCGCGAGATCCGAGGGCGTGTAGGCGTGCGTGCTGTAGTCCAGCTCGCCGGCGAGCATCAGCGGCACCGAGGCGGCGGTCTCGCCGTAGTAGACGATCAGCCGCTCGAAGCCGACCTGATCCGCGCGATGGCCGCTCGGATTTTTCACCAGCTGGAGCTGCGCCTCGGTGATCGACGTGGTATCGAGCTGGTACGGGCCGTAGACCACCGCCTCGTCAGGCTTGAAGGCGTACAGGTCGTCGACCAGCCGCTTGACTTCGTCGCGCTCAGGATCGCGGCGCTGCTGGCGGAGCGTGCGCGCCTGATCCATCCAGCGGGCGTACTGCGAGCGCGGCGCGGGCACGTACGAGCGCAGCAGCAGGCGCAGCGCGCTCAGCGAGGGCGTCGTCAGCTGGAACTCGACGGTCGTGTCATCCCTGGCGACGACCTCGTTGAGCACATCCCAGGTGCCGTTCTGCGTGGCCCAGGAGAGATCATAGGTGCCGACAAGATCCTGCGCGGTCAGCGGCGAGCCGTCGCTCCACCGCAGCCCCGGACGCAGCTTCACCGTCAGGATCGTGGTCGTCGGCTGCGGCGCGGGCGTGGGCTTTGCGGCAGGCCTGCTGGCGACAGCAGTGGTTGTCGATTGCGCCTGGGAAATCGAGGGCGGCGGCGCGCCGCCGCAGGCGACCAGCGCGGCGGTCAGGATCAGCAGCAGGCTCAACGATAGGATTCTACGCATACACGTCCTCACAATCGCTCTACAGCAGGGGCGAACAAACGATTCGGCTGCGCTTAGCGGCTGGACCATCTGATCAGCACGACGATCAGCAGTAGAGAGACGACGCCGATCGCCAGCGTGGTTGCCATCAGCACGAACTCGGCGCTGCCGGGCGTTTGAGCCAGCAGCAGCCCCGCCGAGGCCAGCGTCAGCAGCGTGGCGATCCGCACGCCGGATCGTCCCAGCTCAGGACTTAACATGGCTATCTCCTTGACATAAGATTTTTGCTTTTGCGCTCTCGCGCTGGACCGGATGGCACGCGACCGCCGATCCGTCGCGAAACGGCACCAGCTCCGGCACAGCACGCATGCAGATCTCGCCCTCAAAGCGCGGGCAGCGCGGATGAAACGGGCAGCCGGTTGGCGGATCGAGCAGGCTGGGCAGGTCCATGCTGCGCAGCGCGACCTGCGGCCTGCGGCGCTCCGCATCGGGATCGACCTGAGGAACCGCCGCCAGCAGCGCCTGCGTGTAGGGATGCTGCGGACGCTCGATCAGCAGCGGCGTCGGCGCAAGCTCGACCAGCCTGCCGAGGTACATCACGCCGATGCGTCCCTGCCATGCAAAATACGTCGCCAGCGCCAGATCGTGGGTGATGAACAGCACCGCCAGGCCCATGCGCTCGGTGAGCCGTGTCAGCGTTTTGAGCAGGCTGATACGGATCGAGACATCGACCATCGAGACGGCCTCGTCGGCGACGATCAGCGCCGGATTGACCGTCAGCGCGCGGGCGATCGCCACGCGCTGGCGCTGCCCGCCGCTGAGCTGGTGCGGGTATTTGCCAAGCAGATCGTCGGCGGGCGTCAGATCGACCGACTCCAGCAGCTCGCGCACGCGCTGCCGCGTCTGGGCGCTGCCCCGCGTCAGCCGATGATGGCGCAGCGGCGCGGCGAGCGTCTCGGAGATCGTGTGCGCGGGATTGAGCGCGGCGTAGGGGTCCTGGTGGATCAGCTGCACGCCCAGCCGGTACGCGCGGCGCTGCGCGCCTGAGAGGCGGGCAATGTCACTGCCTCGGAAGCGGATCGTCCCGGCGCTCGGCGCGAGCAGCCCGGCGATCAGCTTGCCCGTCGTGGTCTTGCCGCAGCCGGACTCGCCGACCAGACAGAGGATCTCGCCCGCGTCGATCGCCAGCGAGAGATCGTCCACAGCGGTGATCGTCCGGCGCTTGACGGCGAACGAGCGGCTGACGCGATCAAGCGCGATCAGCGGGATCGACATGCTGCCGCTCCTTTCCAAACAGCGCGCGTCGGCGCGCGCGGGCGGCCTGCCAGTGCCAGCAGGCGACCTGATGCTCCGGCTCCACGGAGACGAGCGGCGGCTCCTCGGCGCGGCACCGCGCGTCGGCCAGCGGGCAGCGCGGGTGGAAGGCACAGCCGCGCGGCAGATCGATCAGATCCGGCGGCGCGCCCGGAATGGCCGTGAGATCGGCGGGCGGTCCCGCCAAGGTCGGCAGCGCGCCGAGCAGCCCGATCGTGTAGGGGTGCGCCGCTGCCTGGAAGATCGTGCGCGTGTCGGCGGCCTCGACGATCGTTCCGGCGTACATCGTCGCCACCCGGTCGGCGAGCGCGGCGGCCAGTGCCAGATCGTGGGAGATGACGATCAGCGCGACGTTCAGCGCGCGGCGCAGCGTGGTCAGCACATCGACGATCGTGCGCTGCGTCAGAATGTCGAGCGCGGTCGTCGGCTCGTCGAGGATCAAGACCTGCGGATCGAGCAGCAGGCTCAGTGCGATCAGCACCCGCTGGCGCATGCCGCCCGACAGCTCGTGGGGATAGGCGTGCCAGACGCGCTCCGGCTCAAGCCGGACGAGATTCAGCAGATGCAGCGCCCGCGCGGTCAGGGCGCGGCCCCGGAGCGCGCCGTGCGCCCGCGCGGTATCGCGGAAGTGATCGGCGATGCGCAGCACCGGATTGAAGGCGTTTTGCGCGCCCTGAACGACCATCGCGCACTCGTTCCAGCGGAAGCGGCGCATCTGGCGCGGCTCCATGCGTAGCACATCGACCGCCTGAGCGCCGCCCCGGTAGACGATCCGGCCCTGCGTCACGGCGGCGCTCGGCGGCAGCAGCCCCAAGAGCGCCAGTCCCAGCGTCGTCTTGCCGGAGCCGCTCTCGCCGATCAGCGCCAGCGCCTCGCCGCGCGGCAGATCGAGCGAGACCTCCCGCAGCGCCCGCACGCTGCCCCGTGGCGCGCGGTAGGCCACCGCGAGCTGCTGCACCGCAAGCACGGGATCGATCATGACGCGCCTCCTGTCCCCAGGCGCGGGTTGAAGACCGCCTCCAGCGCGCGCGCCAGCAACACCAGCGCAAGCTGAAACAGGATGATCGCGGCCATCGGGCAGAGCAGGCTCCACGCGGCGCGCGGCAGGTAGATCGCGTTTTTGGCGTAGGCCAGGCTGAAGAGCACGCCCCAGGTGTTGCCGAAGGGCACGATGCCGAGAAAGACCAGGCCGGTCTGCGCGTAGATCGCCTGGGTCATCGTCCCGATCAGCGCGATCGAGATAAAGGGCAGCATGTTTGGCAGGATCTCGCGGAAGATGATGTGCGGCGTGCCGAGATCGAGCTGCCGCGCGGCCTCGACGTACGCGCGCCGCGTGAGCGAGAGCACCTGCGCCCGCACCTGCCGCGCCAGGCCGGGCCAGCCGAAGAGCGCCAGCAGCAGCGCCAGCGACCACACATCGTCGAGCCGCACCAGGCTGGCGAGCACGACCAGCAGCAGAAAGCGCGGCAGCGTCAGCCAGATGTCGGTGATCGTCATCAGCAGACGGTCAACCGCGCCGCCCACGAAGCCGCCGATCGCGCCGATCGTGCAGGCGAGCAGCGTGGTCAGCAGCCCGGCAGTGAACGCCAGCAGGATCACGTCGCGACCGCCGTGGATTAGCAGCACCAGATTGTCGCGGCCCTGGAAGTCGGTGCCGAGCACGTGCTGCGGCGACGGCCCCTGGTAGATCCGCTCGACGTGCGCGCGGGCTTCGGGCGGCACCACCAGCGGCCCGACGAAGGCCAGCAGCACGAGCGCCGCCAGCAATGTCGCGCCGAGCAGGCCGGAGGGGCTGCGCGCCAGCAGCCGCAGGCGGCTCATTGGTCCCTCCCAGGCGTGCCCACGCGCGGATCGAGCCAGCTATAGAGCAGATCGGCCAGGCCCGTGGCGAGCAGCACGGTGATCGTCGTCACCAGCAGAACGCCCTGGATCACCGGATAGTCGCGCCGGGCGATGGCCTGGCTGAGCAGCAGGCCCACGCCCTGGTAGACGAAGACCTGCTCGATCACGATCGCGCCGCCGACGGCAAAGCCCAGCGAGATCGCCAGGCCGGTGACGAGCGGCAGGCTCGCGTTGCGCCCGACGTAGGCGGTCATGATTCGTAGATCGGAGAGGCCGCGCGCCCGCGCGACGGTCACGTACTCCTCGCCGAGCGTGCCGAGCGTGCTGCTGCGCATGGCAAGAATCCAGCTTCCCAGCGTCGACAGCACATAGACCGCGCCGGGAGCCAGCACATGCCTGATGAGATCGACGAAGAACGCCAGCGTGAAGCCGGGCCTGATCCCCGGCGAGCGCGAGCCGCGCAGCTGATCGAGCGGCAGCAGCTTCCAATGCACGCCGATGAGCAGCACGCAGAGCACGGCGATCAGAATCGGCGGCACCGCGTCGAGGATCGCGCTCAGCGTGGTCAGCGCGTGATCCAGCCACGAGCCGCGCCGGTAGGCGGCGAGCATGCCCAGGAAGCTGCCCAGCGCGAAGCTGACCAGCAGCGACGTGCCCACGCTGAACAGGGTCCAGGGCAGCCGCTGCATCACGATCTGGCGCACGGACGTGCCCCGCGCCAGCACGTACGAGTCGCCGAGGTCGCCGCGCGCGAGGTTGCGGAGAAAGTCGAGGTACTGCGCGCGGAGCGGCTGGTCGAGATCGATCCGCAGCAGGCCCGCCGCCCGCGCGCGCGCCTGCTCCTCGGAGAGGCCGCTCGTGATCAACTGTTGGACGAAAATATCGACCGGGTTGCCGGGGAGCGCCCGAATCACCAGAAAGGTGAGGGTGACGACGACCCACAGGATGATAGCGGTCTTGAGCAGACTCCGCAGGATCGGATGGGACGCGGCGCGCGCGATCGCCATGCGCGTTCGTCCCCGGCTCAGGATGGTGGTGGAAGCAGGCACAGCCTTCATACGAATCTCCTGAACATAGACACGAGGATACCCAACAGACCGGGGGGCGAATGACCCGATTTCGGGTCAGTGGGAGCCGGCAGGTTGGAGGATACTCAGGTGGGATTGCACCTGCTGCGTGAGGGGATGGCGCAGGCCCAGCCGACGCTCAGCGATGGCAGCGGCCTGCCGGGTGACCGCCAGCGCCTGCTCCGGGAGTCCCTGATCGTGGAGCATCTCGCCCAGCAGCAGCAGGCTGCTCGCCAGATCGGGATGCGCCGCGTCGAGCGTGTGCCGCTGGATGGCGATTGCCCGCTCGATCAACGCCTGCGCCTCAGCGCTGTGACGCTCAGCCAGCGCGCAGCGGCTCAGGCTGCGCAGCGAGCGCGCGGTGAACGGATGCTGCGGCCCGTAGCGGTGCGCGCGCACCTGAAGCCCGCGCTCGACATACGATCGGGCGGTGGCGGCATCGCCCTGCGCCAGATACGCCAGGCCCAGGCCGTCGAGGCGGGCCGCGACCTCGACATGATCGGGGCCGAGCGTCGCGACCTGGAGATCGAGCGCCGCCTCCAGCAGATCGCGTGCCCGGTCGATGTCGCCCAGCGCCAGCGCCACGCGGCCCTGGCTGGCCCAGCTCTCGGCGACATCCGGGTGCTGCGGGCCGAACACGGCCAGCCGCATCGCCAGCGCGCGCTCGTAGTAAGATGACGCCTCGGCGTAGTGGCCCTGCGCATACCGCAGATCGCCGAGGCTGCTCAGGGTCTGCGCGGTGGACATATGGCTCGGCGGTAAGACCTGCTCGCGGATGGCGAGCGCGCGCGTCAGGTAGAGCCGGGCGCGGCGGTAGCGGCCCTGCTCCAAAAAGAACGATCCCAGATTGGCGAGCGCACGGGCGGTCTGCGGTGCTCGATAGCCCCAGCGCCGCCGGTGCAGCCGGAAGGCATGGCGCAGATGGGCGTGGGCCGCATCGTCCTCGGCCAGCAGGCTCAGCAAGACGCCAAGATTTTCGTGCGCCACGGCGATATGCGGATGGTCGGGCGGCAGATGCGCCTCCCAGAGCGCGAGCGCCCGCTGCATGAAGTGCCGCGCCCGCGGAAAGTCGCCGCGCATGTGGTGGATCAGGCCGAGCAGATTACAGCTATCGGCGAGCTGCTCGACCGAGCGCAGCTTGCCGTCCTCGCGGATCGCGAGGGTCTGCTCCAGGTAGTGGCGCGCGGCCTCGGCATCGCTCCTGAGCCAGAGGTGATGGCCCAGCGCCTCGCACAGATCGGCGGCCCGCGCGTCCCGCCGCTCGATCGCGGCATCGACGACCGAGCGCAGGTGGCGCTGGATGCCGACGAGCGGCGCAAGCTCGCTGGCGGCGTTCACGGGCGCGGCGAACGCCAGGAGCGCCTCCTCGACGGCGGCCTGGGCCTGCGGATCGGTCTGCTGCTGCCGGATGAACAGACGGAGCAGGCGATGCATCCGCAGGGCGTCGCGGCCCACCGCTTCGAGCAGGCCCAGATCGATCAGGCGGTCAAGGGCGGCGGCGGCATCCAGTGGTGAGATCGCCTCGGCAGTGTGTTGGAGGGTAGAGCGCAGCAGCGGGCGCGGGATCGCCTCGCCGGGCGCGAAGCAGGCCGCACCGGCCAGCAGCCGCCGCGCTACCTGATCGTCGGCATCCGTAGGATCGAGGCGCTCATAGCTCAGGGCGAAGGTCCGCGCGACATGCTGGACATGGCCGGTCGGCGAGACGCGCTGGCCCCGGAGCGACGGGTGCCGCAAGAGCGTCGGCTGGCGGAGCTGGGCGACGTACTCGGTCGGCGTCAGGTCGGATCGATAGCGCGCCAGATACGCCCCGGCAAGATGGAGCGCCAGCGGAAGATCGCCCAGCTCGGCGGCGATCTCGTCGAGAACGTCCAGGCTGGGGGAGAGGTCCGGGCGGTGCTGCCGCAGCAGGGCGATGCTGTCGGCGCGCGGCAGCACATCGAGCGGCAGTATATGAACCTGCATGGTGCTGTCCCACAGTGCGCGGCGGCTGGTGATCAGGAT
Organism: Herpetosiphonaceae bacterium; assembly: GCA_036374795.1. Taxonomy (NCBI): domain Bacteria; kingdom Bacillati; phylum Chloroflexota; class Chloroflexia; order Herpetosiphonales; family Herpetosiphonaceae; species Herpetosiphonaceae bacterium. Next base: position 11,764 of record DASUTC010000086.1, on the reverse strand, counting down.
GCGGCAGCCGCCACAGGCCGGTCGCCAGCGCGCGAGCAGATGCTCATCTTCGCAGGTGTCGAAGATCAGCAGCCGGGGCAGCGGACTCTGCCAGGCGGCGCGCACGAGCGCGACCTGATCGTCGGGCGCGAGCTGAGCAACGTTCGGGTGCAGGTCGAGATGGGCGCTCCCGGCGCAGGCCGCGACCTCGCCGGCAACTGCGGACGGATCGGCGAAGCTGAGCCAGAAGACGCCGCCCGCAAAGAACTGCCCGTAGCGGTGGACGAACTCGGTCGCGAGCTGGGTCTTGCCGATGCCGCCTAAGCCGGTCGCCGCAGCTACGGCTCCCATCCCACTGGCTGGCTGGCGGACGAGCGCGCGGGCCACGGCGAGCAGCGCCTCGGCCCGGCCAACAAAGCATGGGTTCGGGGTCAGGAACATGCGCGACCCCGGCGGGAGCGGCGCGATCGGCGGCAGGGCCTGCGTGGGCACTGTCGCCAGCAGGGCCTGCGCGGCGGACAGCACGCCGCCATCGACGCGCGATCCCACTCCGCCCAGGCCCTGGATATGCCGGCCGGCGTACCAGCGGGCCAGCAGATCCGGGTAGCTGTCCGCAAGTTCGTTCAGTGGCAGCGTATGAAACGGCGGGTGCCGCGCGGCGTGCAGCAGCTCGTTGGTCTCGCGCACCGTCAGGTGCAGCGCCGCCGCGAGCTTGATCACATCCTGCCAGCGCCGAGGACGCAGCGCGCGCCCGTCGAGCCAGTTCTTGATCGTCTCAAGCGGAATATCGGTCAGCGCATGAAGTTGCACAACGCTGGCGTGGGCGCGGCGTATGGCGTCGCCCAGCATGTGGCTGAAGGGCTGGTGTGTGGTGCTCATACACTTAATCTAGCGGTCGGGCGATGACGCTCCCGATCGCAGGTGTATCTTACCCAACCCCGCCAGATCTGCAAGGCGATGGGCTATACTGGTGCTCGTCGCGCGATACCGCAGGAGGTCGCAGGAGTGACCGGATCGGACCAACACACGGCTGCGCAATCCGACGGACCACCGGCGATGCTCGCGGCGGTGGAGGCGTCGCTCGCGAGGCGTGCCGAGCGCGGCGAGTTCAGCGGGGCGGTGCTGGTCGCGCGGGGCGGCAGCCCGCTCATCTGTCGCGGCTATGGCCTGGGCAACATCGAGCAGTCGACGCCCAACACGCCGCAGACAAAGTTCCCGATCGCGTCGATCACCAAGCCGTTCACGGCCCTGGCGATCCTGATCGTACAGGAGCAGGGCAGGCTCCAGGTTCACGCCGCGCTCAACAGCCTGGTGCCGACCGGCATACCTGCGTGGCAAGACGTGACGATCCACCAGCTCCTCACGCATACATCGGGCATTCCCGATCTCCCGTTCTGGCCGCACTGCATCGATCCGGCGCAGCCGGGACCGATCACGCCCGCCGCCTTGCAGCAACTCTTTGGCGCAAGGCCGCTCGCCGCTACGCCCGGCACGACCTTTGTGTACAGCAACTGGGGCTATATGCTGCTCGGCTACGTGATCGAGCAGGTGTCGGGGCTGCCCTATGCGGTGTTTGTGCAGCGCCATGTGTTGACTCCGGCGGGGATGACGAGCAGCGGCTACGTCGATCGCAAGGCGGTGCTGCCCCTGCGCGCCGCGAGCTACGCGATCGAGCATGGTACGCTGGTCAACGCCTCGTTCCTGGATCTCGAAGACCCGTACGCAGCGGGTGGGCTGTATTCCACGGTCGAGGATCTGCTGCGCTGGGATCGTGTGCTGGTGACACAGCCGTCGCTCGCGGCCATGTTTACGCCGCATGTGCCGGTCGGCGACGGCTCGAGCTACGGCTACGGCTGGCAGATCGGCGTGCGCTTCGGGCGGCGCGTGGTCTATCACGGCGGGCGGATCGATGGCTTCCGCGTGCTGCTGGCGCGCTATCCCGATGCGCAGGTCTGTATCGCGGTGCTGTGTAATCTGCAAACCTGCGATCCCGACTCGGTAGCGGACGCGCTGGCGGCAGCAATGTTTGGAGCGGAGGCGGGGCCGGGCGGTGCTGACACGGGCGGGCAGGCACCTGAGCCATAGCGCATGCCTGAATCTGGCTCAGTATCCTTCCCGCCTGGACCCGGCACGGCGGCTCGTGATCGACCTTCGCCGGCATCCGCCCATGCTGATCACAGCTATGCGTCCCGGCGCCATGGGATCGAACGTGAGCGATCGGATCGCGCTGCATAGGGTGACCGTCTTTGTTGCCAACAATGGCAACGATGGGCTGGACCCGATCTCCCCCCTGCCTCAGTGCGCAGACCCCATCGTGCCGCCCGCTGGTCCCTCCCACCCATCGCTTCGCTCACTGTATCGATCATCGCCACCAACGGTCCTGGTTCCGGCATAGCCCACCGACAGGGAAAGTTGGCAGATAACGAGTAATCCGCTCCGCCCAGGCTTGCTATGCTGACGGAGGGGTGCCGTCAGTTGCACAGGTGTACACCTCTCGCTTGACGGCAGGCGTGGACCTCCTGATCCTCGCATACCCACCGGATCATCCCATGGTCGGTCATCCGTATGAGCCGACGGTGCCAGTGAAGCGAAAGGTCAGTGCTCCATGTCCTGCGACGGAAATCGGAATAAATTCTTTGCCCACGTCTGCGCACCAGGGAGTGCCGCTGCGGCCGCATTTGGCGGAGCGGACGAAGCGCAGGCGGCGCTGGAACAGATCTTCGCGACGGCACGCAGTCAGCCGGTGACGGATGCACAGCTGCCCAAGCTGGCGGAGATCAGCACCCGCGCGCTCTTTGCCCAGATGCGGGCCGCTGAACTGAAGCCGCCCACGCACTCCCAGTCCGGCCTGCCGCGCGCGGATGCGCAGCGCGGCTATCATGTCGTCTTTCACACCCTGGAAGCGCTCAAACGTGGGCAGACGCTGCCGCCGCTCGCGCGCCAGGTCCTGGTGGCGAGACAGGAGCAGCGGACGATCGACGCGCGCGGCCTGAACGCGATCGGACGCCTGCACTGCACCAGCTGTGGGCAGTTTGTGAAGGCTCAGGGCGGGCACCTGTGTCCCCAGACCGCCACGCCTGAGGCGTTGACTCGCACGCTGCGGCGGCGACTCCGTGTCCCAGCGACCGCCTATCCCGATGGCGTCCTGGCGAAGCTGATCGAGCAGGCCAGGCAAGGCCCGATCCAGATGGCGCACGGCGTGAGCGGTGAACAGGTTGCCGTGTCGCTGGATGGGCTGCCCCAGGCGCTCGGCGGCGGCTTTCTGCCCGATTGGTTTCGGAGCGAGCGCGGCTTCACGCTGGCCGCAGCCCCCGGCGGGCGCGTCGTGCCGGTCTTCGATGCCACCGGCTTGCAGCGCGTGGCGGTCGCGCCGACGGCGATCGGGCAGGCCGCGCAGGCGTACGGGCGGCAGATCCCGATGGGAACCGTTCCCGGCACGGCGACCACGCTGCCCAGGTTTGCGGCGCATTCGGTGGCGGCGGCAGCCACCACGAGCGTGACGGGCGGGCAGGCATATGACCTGGGTCACTTCGTCGGCACCGAGTATCGCAAAACGGACGCGCTGGGGACGCCCATTACGGTCCAGGGCACAACCTACACGGTCGGTCAACGGGTCACCACGCCCCAGGCATGGGGCAGTGCCCGGCAGAGTGGTGTGGAGCCCGTGCCCGGGGCCACCAAGCGCAATCCGAACCCGCAGAACCCAAGTGTTGGCGTGGGCCGCACGACGTATGCGGCCGTGGGCGTACTCCTCGACGGCGAGGTCGTCGAAACGAGCGATGGGACGGTGGAGGTGTACACCAAAGGCCGCGGGCAGCTGCTCAGCGTGTACGATCCTGCGACGAATACCGTCGGCGACACCCAGGGCTCGACCAACGCCTCTGCCGCGCAGGTCGCCGCCGTGATCGCGTACCTGGCGCTCCATCCGCAAACGGCCTCGGATGTGGCGCTCGCCAACGACCTGATTCGCGCGCAGCAGGGCACGGGCGAGCCGCTTGCGGCTGCGGATGGGGCCTATATCGCGCTCAAGAATGGCCCCCTGGCGGGTGGCGGGACGATTCACTTTGGTGGCCAGGTCGGCACCCAGCAGTGTCCCGCGTGCGGGCAATTTATGGGTGACGCGCATGCCTGTCCATCGACAGGCGCGAACCAGCCGTCGGCGACAGCCTCGGGTGCTGCTGCCCCAGATCCGGCGGCTTCCTTCGATCCGGCAACGGGTGGTGTCAACCCTGCTACGGGCTACTACGACACCCCTACCGACCCGTATGCGCCGATTCTGGCAGATGGAGCAGGGACCGAACCGGTCGGCGAGGTGGTCGCGCCGGCAGCCGATGTGGCAGCACCGGCACCCGCGTTGGGTGCCACGGCGCCACAACCACCCAGCGCCGATCCCGCCCAGCCCCTGGTCGTCCAACCCCAGGTGGATGTGCATGGTGCTGCGCCCCAGCTCGATGTTGCCGCCCCCAACGTCACGCTCGGATCTCCGAACGTCACGGTTGCGGCAAAGCTGGACCCGACCCAGACGCCGGCGGAAACGCCGCCGATCACCGTCACGGTCGAGCCGAAGATCGACGTCACGGTGCCCCTGGATGCCGACGCCTTTGCCGCAGCCCTGGCGACCAATCTGCGGACCATCGCCCCGGCGGCAGCAACGCAGGCGACCACCTCGGCAGATCTCTCGGAGGTGGGCGCGGCGCTGCGTGAGCTGGCGGCGGCGATGCAGGCCGTCGCGGCGAATGGGCCGGGCCTGCCCGTCGGCGAGGATGGGGGACGGCGGCGGCGCGTGGCGCAGGCGGACGATCCAACCACGGCGCGCCCGGCGGCACAGTCAGAGGACCGCACCGGGCCGCGCGTGCGCACGGCGGGGAAGCCGATCGACATCACCCGTCCGAAAACAGCGCAGGAACATATTGTGGACCTGGTGGTCCTCGACGCGCCCGATCCCTTCTTGACCAACGTGCCGCGCGCCGTCGGCGGCGATCTCGACCGGCCGCTGACCGAATGGGTACCGGACGTCGATCCGAACTTCGCGATCAACGAGCAAACCGAGAAGATTCTGCGCACCATGTCGGCGATGCTCCAGCTCGGCGGCGGCAAAGCCCAGAACACCTGGTCGCGGGCGTTTGGCATCTACGGCCCGCCCGGCACCGGCAAGAATACGACCGCGCGCCAGCTCGCGGCGTCGATCAAAACCCGCGACAGCGCGGGGACCATCACCCAGGGCATGAACTACGCCGAGGTGAACATCACCCCGGAATCGTCGATGGACGAGATGATCGGCACGACGATCCTGACGACCGACCCGCAATCTGGCGCGACGGTGTCGAAAGTCGCGCTCGGCAAGATCGGCCTGGCCGCGGCAATGGGCTCGGTGATCTGCGTCAACGAGATCGTGCGCAATCCCAAGCTGGCGACGGCGCTCCAGGCGATGCTGGAAGACGGCGAGATCCACGTCAACAGTCCGGAGACGGGCGACCTGATCAAGGTGCCGGTCCATCCCTCGACGGTGTTTGTGCTGACCTGGAACCCGGGCAACGAGGGCGATCCCGACCGTCCGGCGCAGGCGCCGCTGGAGCGGATTATTCCGCTGCACCTGGGCGCGCCGAGCGCGAAAGAACAGGAGGGGCGGATCGACGCGTTCTTCGCGCAGTTCGGCACGCCAGACACCGGCGGGAGCACCACGGCGGCGGACAACGAACGGCGGCGGCAGCAGATCCTGGCCACCACCTACGGGATTCCGAGTGGCCAGGCGCTCATCCCAAGCGCGGCGGAAAAAGCGGCGGCGGTTCGCTTCTTTTCCGAGTTAACCCAATTAGCCAGTGGCTTTGGGGGTGGGCGGAAGCTGGGCCTGAACAGCGATACGCCGACCGCGCCGGGTCCCCGTCGGCTGAATAGGTTCATGGCGCTTGGCAAGACCCAAGGCTGGCTCTCGGCGTTGGAGATTCTAAAAATACTTTGCGATCAAGATGACACGTTTGAAGAACAGTGGCGTCTGGTGCAGGAAACCTTCGCCCGCCACTTCGGCGACGACGGCGAGGCCCTCAGCCGGTCGGCACCGGCGCAGGATTAGCCCGGTAGGGACGCGCCGACGGCTGCGGCTCCGGTGCGCCACGCATCCATCAGGTGGCGCCGGGAGCGGATGGTGGCGTCGGGCCAGGTCCGCGGGCAGTCGGGAGGCGGCGGAGATAGAGGACCCCGGTGGTGGGATTCCAACTCGTCGCGGCGATCCCGGCGGCCTCCAAGGCAGCGTCGGCGTCCTGAAACAGGGTCCAGCCCGGATCGCTGGCGGCCAGGATGACGATCTGGGTGGCGTCGGGAAAGGCCCGCCGGGCCAGGGTTTCAAGCTCGGTATCCAGCATGGCGGTATCGTACCATGACGCCGCCGGTGTGGGTAGGGGGCGCACGGCGGTGGACCGGCGAGGCCCTGCCGCGGTCGGGTAGGCAGTCAGTGAAGCGAAAGGTCAATGGAGCAATGTCCTGCGACGGAAATCGTACCAAATACTTTCAGCACGTCGTCGCCGGAGTGGGCGCGGGCGCGGGCGTGGGGGTGGCCGACCTGGAGCAACTGTATCAGGCCCGGCGCAGGCAGCCAGCGGATCAGCACGCGGCACTGACGGCGGAGGCCAAAACGCGCGCGCTGTTTGTGGCAATGCAGCAGGCGGGCTACAAGCCGCCGACGCATGCAGCGGATGGGCTGCCTCGACGGGAGTCGCAGCCGGGCTACGCCGCCGTGTACGATCTCCTCAAACAGCGCGGGTGGTTAAGCAGTGGTCCGGCCCAGCCGGTCCAGCCGGTTCTGGCGATGGCCGCCGCGCCGCCATCCACCCCGGCAGCGACCGCGCCGGTGGTGCCGGAGGCCGCCCGCGACGCCGCGCGAGCCGCGCTCGCGGCCTGCCCGGAACTAATCGAACTTGCGGCGGATGCGTACACCTTTCGCCAGGGACCGCACGGCAATCGGGATTTTGAGCACCTCACGGCGCTTGCAGCAACTTGGTCCAACGACAGCACGTTGCCGCAGGAGATCCTGGGTGCCGCCATCGGCTTTCGTGGCTATTCGACGTACCACAAGGTCGCCGTCCGGTTTGCCACTGCCGTCTGCGAAGCGGGGGGCCTGACGCGCTGTCCCCACTGCCAGCGCTTCCAAAGCCTGACGCTGGCGCATGTGTGTCCGCGGCCCAAGCCGAAATACGACCGCAACGGCTACGACGCCGAGGGCTACAATCGCGAGGGCTTTGATCGCGAGGGCTTTGATCGCAAGGGCCGCGACCGCGAGGGCTATGAGGCGAGCGGCTTTCAAGCGGGCTATAACCGCCACGGCTATGACGCCAATGGCTATGACCGGAATGACTTGAACACCGCCGGGTACACCCGCGACGGCAAGGATGCCCACGGGTGGACCAAAGAGGGGTATCGGCTGGATGTGGCGCACGTGCTGCGCGACCGGGACGGCTACGACCAGGAGGGCTATGACGCGCAGGGCTACGATCGCAACGGCTACGACCGCGCGGGGAAGGACCGGCAGGGCCAGTTCCACCCGCAGTGGCAGCCTGATGCCCATGGGATTTATGGCGACGGCCTGGATGCCTGGGGCTGTGGGCCGGATGGCTATGACGCCCAGGGGCGGGACCGCTACGGCTTCGATCGCAGCGGATACAACAGCGCGGGCTACGATCGCAACGGGTTCACCAAGCAGGGCCTGAACGCGGACGGCCTCGACCGCGACGGCTACGATCGGGCCGGATTCAAGCCGGGACCGGACGGCGTGCCGCGGAATCGCGCGGGCTACGACCCCGAGGGCTTTGACGCGCAGGGCTTCAGCTGGACCGGCTACGACAAAAACGGTCTGGATCGGAACGGCCAGCCGCGGATGACGACCGACCGGAAGGGCCATCTGGTCGAAGCCACCTACAACAAATCGGGCTGGGACAAAGCCGGCTTCGATCGCTGGGGCTATCACCGCAAGACCGGCCTGACCGCGCCCGACGCCCAGGGCGTGCAGCGCAACCCCTGGGGCTGGATCTATGACCCGGCGACGCAGGAATGTTCCGACCCGGCCGATCCGGCGTACCGGGTGCCCCACACTGGCGAGGGCGGCGCCTACAGCCCGGGGTCGTTCTTCTGGGATCGCTGGAAGAAACGCGGGGTGGTGATCCGGGGGAACGATCGCTATGGGCAAGACCCGGGGCAGCCGCAGCGGCGCACCCAAGCAGGCCCGCCGGTCACGCCCCACGCGGACATGACCTACGCCGACTACCGCCGCGCGCAGGGCAACGTGACCGGCCATCCCTACACCGTGCAGCAGACGGATGAGCGGGCGAAAACCCAGGAGCAGCAGATCCAGCATCCGCAGCCGGAGCAACGCTGGGCGATGGCGCGGGCGCGCTTCGACGCCAAGGCGTGCCGGAACGGCGTGCTGCTGAAGTGTCCGCACTGCGGGCAGTTCACCAACGGCACGGATCACCGCTGCCCGTCGTTCCCGGCGCAAGCAGCCGGGGTCCGCACCTACGTCTCGGGGCTGGTGCTGTCGCAGAATGCGCTGGTGGTCGTGCCGGGCAAGCCCGACTACGATCCGACCTACCAGTGGGGCGGGTACAATCAGGAGGGGTTCGATGCCGACGGCTATGACCGGCAGGGCTATAACCGGGCGGGGCAGGACCGGCAGGGCTACACGCGGGAAGGCTACGATGTCTTCGGCTATGATCGGCAGGGGTACGATCGGGATGGCTACAACCGCCAGGGCCTGGACCGGGACGGCAATCCGAAACCCAAGACGATCGCCGAGGCCGCCCGGCACCTCGACGACGACGTCAGCCCGGTCGATAACAAGCACCTGGAAGATCTGTACAGCCGGCTGTGTAGCGGCCTGGTCGGTCAGCCGCGCCGGGTCTACTTACGGCCGGGCGCGCTCCACGTCAACCCGGCGACCGGGGAGCAACGGTACCTCACGAGCGGCTTTGCCACCGATATGCGCGGCAAGATCATGGCCGACCCGACGCCGCTCGGCCCCAACGCCGATCCACGGGATAACCTGATCGTCACCCGCGCGGGGCTGTACCACGAAATCGGGCATGAGCAGTTCACGCCGCCGGAGCTGTGGGCGGCGGTGCTCGAAGCGCACACGAGCGAGACGCCGGTCGACTTTGCAACGTCCACGGGCGGCACGCTCACCCTCGACGCGGGGCGGCGGTTTCTGCCGCAGATCTATAACATCGTGGAAGACGGCCGCATGGAGCGCGAGGTGGCGCGGACCTATCCCGGCGCGGGCGAGATCCTGGCGGCGAGCTGCCGGCTGGAAGACCGCTGGCACTGGGAGCCAGGGGAGCAGCGCGACGATTACGGCGATCTGACCGGCGCGCTCTTGTATGAGGCGCTGCCCTACTACCGGGTGCGACCCGAGGTCGTCGAGGAGCGGCTATCGCCCCGGGCGCGGCGGCTGTTCGAGGAGCTGCGCCCCCTCGTGCAGCAGGCGGTGCGTGGCTCGACCGACGATGCGTTCGCCGCCGCGGTGATCATTGCCCGGCGCCTGGAAGAGGAGGGGATCGTCGATCATGACGAGGCCAAACGACGCGGCATGACGCCGCCACCGCCACCGCCCCCAGGGACGAAGGCCCGCCGGCCCAAGATCACGATCGACGGCGATCAGGTGATCGACGCCAGGGAGATGGGCGGCGGGGGTGGTGGTGGTCCGGAGGTCGACGTCGAGTTTACGGGGCACGTCACGATCAAAAACGCCGATGCCCTGGATGGACAGCAGGGGGGCGGCCAGGCGACCTTCAGCGGCGGCGTGACCTATGAAGGGGGCCAGCCCAAAGGTGGCCAGCAGCAGGGCAACCAACAGGGCGGGCAGCAAGGTGGGCAGTCAGGTGGTCAGTCGGGCGGGCAATCCGGTGGACAAGCCGGTGGACAGCAAGGCGGCCAGGCGGGCGGACAATCCGGTGGTCAATCCGGCGCTTCGTCTGGGGGACCATCCGGCGGGCAGCAAGGTGGGCAGCAGGGCGGCCAACCAGGCAGCGAACCGTCTGGCCAAACCGGTGGTGGGCGCGGGCAGGGTAGCCAGGATGCGGACGACGCCACCGGTGGTCGCCGGCGTGGATCGGGAGCGGCTGAGGACGACGCGCCGACGGGACGACGTCCGGCGGCGGCCGAGGACGAGGCCAGCGGCAGTGGCGGCGGCGGTCGGAAGGCAGAGGACGATGAAACCGGAACGGGCCGAGGTGGGGCAAGCGCGGATGATGACGCGCCAACCGAGCGGCGTCCCGCAGCGGCCGAGGACGATGGGGCCGGGGGTGGCCAGGGTCGGACCGCTGAGGACGACGAACCCGGTACCGGTCGGGGACCGGGTGGCACGGATGACGGCGCTGCGGCGCCCGCCCAACCCGGCGCGCCCGAGGACCCGGCTGGCGGTGGCGCCGGTTCGCGTGCTGAGGAGGATGCGACGGGCACCGGCCGCGGTCGTGGTGGTGCTGGGGACGACGACGACGACGATGATGGGGACCCGTGGGCCGATGGCGATCCGTATGTCGGCGGCGGCGACGGCGACGACGGGTTCTTCTCCGATGACGGGGGAACGGTGTCCGGCTCGACCGGGCAGGCCGGGCGGGGTGGTCGGGCCAGCGTCCAGGGTGGCAGCGGGCAGCTCCGCGATTGGGACTCGCCGTTTACCGAGGCCCAGATCGCCGACGCGGTCGCCGAGGTCGAAGCCGCCGCGGCGCATGCAATCGAAGAAGGCGTCCGCGCGGCGGCAACGCCCGAGGCCCTGGGCCGCGATCTCCACCGGCCGATGGACGATCGCGCAGCAACCCGCCAACGCTACAAAACCCCGGATGGGCGCGTCGAAACGGTGCCGGTCGCCACGCCGAAGAGTGGCAATGCGCCGCTCAACGACTCGCTGGAGCGGCGCCGGTCCAGGCATCGGGAGATTGCGCGGGATCTGGCCAGGCAGCTCAAGGCGATTCGCGAGCAGACGGAGCAGCGCCTGCGCTTTCAAAAGGAAGGCCGGATCGACCGGCGGCGCTTTGTGGCGGCGGTCAAAGGCGCGGAGGATGTCAAAACCCGGATCAAAGAGCTGCCGGCGACGGCGTTCGCCGCGAGCGTGGCGGTGGATCTGTCGGGCAGTATGGCGACGCTGATCCAGAATGCGTCGCTCTTCGACGCGACGATGATCCTGAGCGACACGTTTGATGACCTGGCGATCGCGCACGAGGTGCGCGGCTTTGGGTCGGACGACGCGCAGTTTAAGTCGATGGGTGATCCACGCTTTGACCCAGAGCGGTCTGCCATGCTGGCCGCGGGTGATCGGGGCGGGACGCACATGGCGGGAACGGCTGGCCTGGCGACGCACGCCTTGCGGGCGCGGGAGGAAGGCAATAAGCTCTTCGTGGCGCTCAGCGATGGATCGCTTGGTGACCATCAGGAGGCCGTTGCGATCCTGAAGGAGGCACGGCGGAATGGCGTGGTGACCTTCGGGATCTTTTTGGGTGCCCGCGCGCCGGCGCAGCAGATGGACGAACTCTATGGGCCGGGCAACTGGGTGCAGATCAACGACCTCAAGGAGTTTCCGGTGTCGGTCGGACGGCGGATCTCGCAGATCTTCAAGCAGTTGCGCTGACCCGGAGTGGCGCGGCAGCCAGAAATCGAGTAGGCTTTCGAGCCATTTTTGTACATGTGTCAAGTGTCGCCCGCAAGTGCTCAATGATTCTCATCAATACTGCACAGATCCATTGTCGGCAAAGGTGCCCAATCATGTCCGTGGCTGACCCGATCCTGATCTTCCGTTAGTGGTCTG
>DASUTC010000085.1 GCA_036374795.1 Herpetosiphonaceae bacterium | reverse complement strand
GGAAGCAACCGATGAGTGGACCCCGTGTGCTGATTATTGAGGATGAGGTGCAGATGCGGCGACTCCTGCATACCACGCTGCATGGACGCGGGTATCAGGTTGAAACCGCAGCAACCGCAACACGCGGGCTTGACCTCGCCGCCACCTGGCATCCGGACGTGATCATCCTCGATCTGGGCCTCCCCGACCGCGACGGGATTGAGGTGTGTCGGCGCATTCGTGAATGGTCGCGTGTCCCGATTGTGGTCGTGTCTGCGCGTGATGCTGAAGCCGATAAGGTGCTCGCCTTAGATCTGGGGGCGGACGATTATCTGACAAAACCGTTTGGGATGAATGAACTGTTCGCCCGCATCCGGGTCGCGCTGCGGCATACCCTACCGCCGCACACGCGCGATCCGATCGTCCGCTTTGGGGATGTGACGATCGACGTTCAGCGGCGTCAGGTGCTGCGCGCGGGGCAAGAGCTGCATCTCACCCCCACGGAGTATGATTTGCTGCGGTTATTCGTGATCAACGCCGATCGCGTGCTGACCCAGCGCCATATTTTGCGGGAAGTGTGGGGACCAGGCTATGAAGACGATGCCCAGACCTTGCGCGTCTTTATCGCCCAGCTCCGCCGCAAAATTGAACCCAACCCGACCCAACCGACCTATATCCGCACCGAGGTCGGAGTCGGCTATCGCTTCCACCTTCCCCCCGACAGCCAGGACTGACTCGTCCCCGTGATCTTTATACAATCCTTATACGTTGGACGCACATCCGTATCCCATCTTTATATCGACCCCGGTATCCTGTCTCCTGGTGCATGCGTGAGCGGGAGGCATGGATGGAGCGCATTGGTTCGCTGAGTTCACCCGATCTTGATTGGGAGCTGCTGGCGCAGAACGTCGAGCGCGCCGGTCAACCCGTGTGGCTTGAACTCGGCGGAGTCATTCGCGGTGTCCTCTTGCCATCAGATGCGGCGCGTCGGCTGCTGGGCCAGGATGTCTACGCCCGCGCCGATCGCCCGATCAACCCGCGCGTCCCGCCCGATCCGCCGCGCGATCCCGCCTTGTCCGGGTGACGGAGCGGGGTCGAACGATCCATGGTGGACCTACAGCTACGGCTTGGTTAAGAGGTTGAACAGATCATGATAGGGGAACTGAAGCGGGTGGTCATCGGCTCACCCATCGAAACCGCGCGCCAGGAGCATGAACGGTTAAACAAACGGACAGCCCTCGCGGTCTTTTCATCCGATGCAATGTCGTCGTCGGCGTATGCCACGGAAGAAATTTTGCGCCACCTGGCGCTGGCCGGTCCCGTGCTGATCGGCGCAGCAGCGTTCAGGTACGCTGGCCCGATCGCAGGCGTGATCGCGCTGCTGTTGATCATCGTCGTGTTTTCGTACCGCCAGACGATCGCGGCCTATCCCAAGGGCGGTGGCTCATATATTGTGTGTTCGGAAAACCTGGGCCGCGTGCCGGGGCTGATTGCGGGAGCGGCGCTGCTGACCGATTATATCCTGACGGTCGCGGTGTCGATCTCGGCGGGCGTGTTCGCGCTGACCTCGTTGATCAAGCCGCTGGCACCCTACAGTGTGCCGATCGCCGTGCTCGCAATTGCGCTGATCGCGCTGGCAAACCTGCGTGGCCTGCGCGAGTCCGGCACGCTGTTTGCGGCACCAACGTATATCTTTCTCGTCATGGTGCTGTCGATGATCGGGTATGGGGTGTTTCGCTGGCTCACGGGTGATACCATCGCGATCATGCCGCCGCCCGGCCCCGTCGCCGGACCAGGCGAAACCGAGTTTGGCGCTGGCAGCCACTATGAGCCGATCGGGATTTTCCTGCTGATGGCGTCCTTTGCCTCCGGCTGCGCGGCGCTGACCGGCATCGAAGCGATTGCCGACGGCGTGCCGGCCTTTAAGAAGCCGGAGGCGCATAATGCCCGACTCACCCTGGTCTGGATGGCCGCCTTTTTGTTGACGATGTTTCTCGGCATTACCTGGCTCTCAAGCTATGGCGCGGTCCCCAGCAATCAAGAGTCGATTCTGTCGCAGATCGGGCGCGGCGTGTTTGGCGACGGCATGCTGCATACGATCTTGCAATGTGCGACGGCGAGCATTCTGTTCCTGGCAGCCAATACCGCGTTCGCAGACTTTCCGCGACTGGCCTCGTTTATTGCCCGCGACCGCTTCTTGCCACGTCAGTTTACATCGTTGGGCGACCGGCTGGTGTTCTCGAACGGGATCGTGCTGTTATCCACGGCGTCGGCGATCCTCGTGATCATCTTTAATGCGCGAGTCACCAACCTGATCCCGCTGTATGCGGTGGGCGTGTTCCTGGGCTTTACACTGTCGCAGCTGGGGATGGTCCGGCGTTGGTTTCGGCTCAAGGAGGGCGGCTGGCGGCGCTCGGCGTTTCTGAATGGCCTGGGCGCGCTGACCACCTTTATGGTGCTGTGCGTGATTATCATCGCCAAGTTCTCGGAAGGCGCGTGGATGGTTGTGCTGCTTATTCCGATGATCGTCGTGCTCTTTCTGGGCATCCATACGCACTACGTCAATGCCGCCAAGCAACTTTCCCTCGAAGGTCTGGCGCCACCGCCAGCACTCCATAACACGGTGATTGTGCCGGTTTCAACGCTGCACCGTGGCGTGATCAACGCGCTGAAATATGCCGAGGCAATGGCACCGGGCAATGTCACCGCCGTGCATATCGCGATGGACGAGGAACAGACCGCGAAACTCCGCGCCAAATGGAGCACCTGGGGCGGGAATATTCCGCTGGTGGTCCTCGACTCCCCCTATCGTTCGCTGGTCCGCCCACTGATTCGCTATCTGGATGAGATCGACCGGCGCTGGGATACCGATGTGATCACCGTGGTGCTGCCGGAGTTCGTCCCGGCGCGCTGGTGGCACGCGCTGCTGCATAACCAGACGGCCCTCCTGCTGAAGGGCGCGCTGCTCTTCCGCAAGAATCGGGTAGTCGTCAGCGTCCCGTATCGATTAGAACACTAGCAGGCACGGGAACGCGCGGGCACGACAGGCCAAAGGGATGCATCGAACCCAACGGCCCGGCATGCGATGGGATACCGAAGCTGCGGTACGTGGCCGACGCGCACGGCCACGTCAATCTGATAGACGATGTGCGCGGGCGCGGCAGCGCGCGGCAGTGAGTCCGCATCAGCTCAGGCATGGGCTGGCGTACCGACTGTGGAAGCAGGCCACGCCCGCGCAGACTCAGCGTATCCTGGGCCATAGTCGCGTTTCGGCGACGCCTGCGTACGGCAAGCCTACGGATGAGGATGTGCGGGAGGCCTTGAGGAGGCGAATCGGGTAAGGTGGGCGCACGAGATCCAGAATCGGCAGGACTATTCTTTCCTACACCCTTCAAGAAAGCGATGTCATTACGACCTCCTGGGAGCGATCCAGGAGGTCGTGCGGCATTCGGAGGCATGTCGGAAATCTCTCGCGGCATGCCGGCGTGATCACCCGCTGTGGTGATGTTTACTTCGCAGCGGCAACCGCGCGCTCGAAGTCGGCCAGCGCCTTGCCGTGCAGCTCCGCTGCCAGGCCGTCATGCGTCAGCGCTTCCAGCGTGCCGTTCGCGATCCGATACCGCCCTTCCGGCGCGATCATCAGATGCGTGCCCGGCTCGTCCGCCTTCGGCTCCAGGAAGAAGACGTAGCTCTCGCCC
>DASUTC010000084.1 GCA_036374795.1 Herpetosiphonaceae bacterium | reverse complement strand
ATCGCGATTGGTGAAGAGCCGATGGATGGCGCGCAGCCGCGTCGTCCTGAGCGCAGGAGCTACGCTCGAATCCAGGATGCGATCGAAGTTCCGAAGCTGATCGAAACTCAGATCGACTCATTCCAGTGGTTTCAGGAGGTTGGTCTTCGCGAGTTGTTCGACGAAATCTCGCCGATCGAAGACTTTACCGGGAAGAACCTCGCGCTCTCATTCTTAGATTACCGTTTCGATCCGCCACGCTACGATGAGTTTGAATGCCGCGAACGGGATCTGACCTACTCCGCGCCGCTCAAGGTGCGTGCCCGCCTGCTGATCAAGAGCACGGGCGAGGTCAAAGAGAGCGAGATTTTCATGGGCGAGTTCCCGCTCATGACGGAAAACGGCACGTTCATCAACAACGGATCAGAGCGTGTGGTCGTCTCGCAGTTGATTCGCTCGCCAGGCGTCTATTTTAAAGATGAGCACGATCCCACGACGGGCCGCGCGCTCCATACCGCGAAGCTGATCCCGAACCGTGGCGCGTGGCTGGAGTTTGAAACCTCCAAGCGCGACGTGATCTCGGTTAAGGTCGACCGCAAGCGTAAGCTGCCGGTGACGATCCTGATCCGCGCGGTGATTGGCCTCTTCTCCGGCAAGGCGCTGGACGAGTCCGGCCTGGACGACGAGGTGCTCGCGCTCTTCGAGCATGTCGATATCAACCCGGATCACCGCTATATCACCGCCACGCTTGAGAAGGACGGCACGCGCCACGCTAAAGAGGCGATGATCGAGCTGTACAAGCGGCTCCGGCCCGGCGATCCGCCGACGCTGGAGAACGCGCGGACCTTGCTCGAATCGCTGCTGTTCAACGGGCGGCGCTACGATCTCGCGCGCGTCGGTCGCTACAAGCTCAACCGCAACCTGTGGGAGAAGGGCCGCCGCGAGCATGGCGGCGAGACGCCCGACGCCACCGAGCGCATTCTGACACCGCAGGACCTCTACAAGATCGTCGAGCGGATCATCGATCTCAACAACGGCATCGGCGAGCCCGACGACATCGATCACCTGGGCAATCGCCGCGTGCGTACCGTGGGCGAGCTGATCCAGGCGCAGTTCCGCGTTGGCCTGCTGCGCATGGAGCGCGTGATCAAAGAGCGCATGTCGCTGCAAGATCCCGAAAGCGCGACGCCCAACGGCCTGGTCAATATTCGTCCGGTCGTCGCGGCGATCCGCGAGTTCTTCGGCGGCTCGCAGCTTTCGCAGTTCATGGATCAGGTCAACCCGCTGGCGGAGCTGGCCCACAAGCGACGTATCTCGGCGCTCGGTCCCGGCGGTCTGAGCCGTGATCGTGCGGGCTTCGAGGTGCGCGACGTGCACCACTCGCACTATGGCCGCATCTGCCCCGTGGAAACGCCCGAAGGCCCGAACATCGGTCTGATCGGCGCGATGTCCACGTTTGCGCGCATCAACGAGATGGGCTTCCTCGAAACGCCCTACCGCAAGGTGTATCGCGAGGTCGATAACACCCCGCTGTGGCTCGACAAGCCGCTCCTGATCAACGACGTGCGCGACCTGCGCACCGGCGATCTGCTGGCGGCTCGTGGCGCGCGGATCGACCGTGAGCTGGCGCGGCATATTGCGATCGGCCTGCTGCGCGGCCAGATCCTACGCGAGGACATCGTCGATCCCAAAACGGGCGAGACGATCGCCGAAGAAAACACCGAGATCACGCGGGCGATCGCCGAGCGGATCGCCGATCTGCCGCTGCGCACGATCAAGATCCGCCCGATCGTCACGGGCGAGGTGCATTACCTGCCCGCCGACGAAGAAGATAAGTTCATCGTCGCGCAGGCGAACGCGCCGCTGGACGAGCACAACCGCTTCCTGACCGGCAAGGTGCAGGGCCGCTACGGCGATGAGTTCGTGGAAGAGCCTGCCGAGCGCGTCGACTACATGGACGTGTCGCCCAAGCAGGTCGTCTCAGTCTCTACGGCGCTGATCCCGTTCCTTGAGCACGACGACGCCAACCGCGCGCTGATGGGCGCGAACATGCAGCGCCAGGCTGTGCCGCTGCTGCGTCCCGACGCGCCGATCATCGGCACGGGCATGGAGTACCAGGCGGCGCGCGATTCGGGCCAGGTGGTGATCGCCAAGAACGACGGCCTGGTGCTGCGCGCCGACTCGCGCCAGATCATCGTTCGCGAAGAAGACGGCACCGATCGGGTCTATCCGCTGATCAAGTTCATGCGCTCGAACCAGGACACCTGTATCAACCAGCGTCCGGCGGTGCTGACCGGCGAGCGCGTCAAGCGCAATCAGGTGATCGCCGACTCCTCATCGACCGACAACGGCGAGCTGGCGCTGGGCCAGAACGTGCTCGTGGCGTTCATGCCCTGGGAGGGCGGCAACTACGAGGACGCGATCCTGGTTTCCGAGCGGCTGGTGCGCGAGGACATCTTTACCTCGATCCACATCGAGAAGTACGAGGTCGAGGCGCGGCAGACCAAGCTCGGCGACGAGGAGATTACCCGCGATATTCCCAACGTCGGCCAGGATAGCCTGCGCAATCTGGACGAGAACGGCATTATCTATGTCGGCGCGGATGTCAACCCGAACGACATCCTGGTCGGCAAGATCACGCCCAAGGGCGAGACGGATCTGACGGCGGAAGAGCGCCTGCTGCGCGCGATCTTCGGCGAGAAGGCGCGCGAGGTCAAGGATACGTCGCTGCGGGTGCCGCACGGTGTGCGCGGCAAGGTGATCGACGTTAAGGTCTTCACCCGCGAGGACTCGCCCGATCTGCCGGTGGGCGTCAACAAGATGGTGCGCGTGCTGATCGCGCAGAAGCGCAAGATCAGCGCTGGCGACAAGATGGCCGGTCGGCACGGCAACAAGGGCGTCGTCTCGCGCATCCTGCCGATTCAGGACATGCCCTTCATGCCGGATGGCCGCCCGGTCGACATCATCCTGAATCCGATCGGCGTGCCCTCGCGCATGAACATCGGCCAGATTCTGGAGACGCACCTGGGCTGGGCCGCCGCGCGGCTGGGCTACCGCATCGCCACGCCGGTCTTCGACGGCGCGCGCGAGGAGCAGATCCAGCAGGCATTGTACGAGGCCGGGCTGCCCGACGACGGCAAGATCACGCTCTACGATGGGCGCACGGGCGAGCCGTTCGATAATCCGGTGACGGTCGGCTACATCTACATGCTCAAGCTGGCGCATCTGGTCGAAGACAAGATTCACGCCCGCTCGACGGGTCCATACTCGCTGGTGACGCAGCAGCCGCTCGGCGGCAAGGCCCAGTTCGGCGGCCAGCGCTTCGGCGAGATGGAGGTGTGGGCGCTCGAAGCCTACGGAGCGGCCTATACGCTGCAAGAGATGCTGACGGTCAAGTCCGACGACGTGAACGGTCGCGTCAAGACCTACGAGGCGATCGTCAAGGGCGAGCAAATTCAAGAGGCGGGCGTTCCCGAGTCGTTCAAGGTGTTGATCAAGGAGCTGCAAGCGCTGGGCCTCTCCGTCGAGGTGCTGTCTGAGGACGAGACGCCGATGGAGCTGACCGAGGACACAGGCGATGACCTGTCGGCGCTGGACGGCATCAATCTGTCGGGCATGGAAAAGGGCGAGTTCTAAAAAAGAACCGAGAACCAAGAACCGAGAACCGGAAAGCCCGGTGATTGGTTCTTGGTTCTCAGTTCTAGGTTCTGGAGATACAGATGCCTGAGATTAATGATTTTAACGCCATTCGGATCAGCCTGGCCTCGCCTGAGGAGATTCTGGGCTGGTCCAAGGGCGAGGTGACGAAGCCTGAGACAATCAACTACCGCACGCTCAAGCCGGAGCGGGACGGTCTGTTCTGCGAGAAGATTTTCGGGCCGCAGAAGGACTGGGAGTGCTACTGCGGCAAGTACAAGCGCGTGCGGTACAAGGGCGTCGTCTGCGATAAATGCGGCGTCGAGGTGACACGCTCCAAGGTGCGGCGCGAGCGCATGGGCCATATCAACCTGGCCTCGCCGGTGTCGCACATCTGGTTCGTCAAGGGCACGCCGAGCCGCCTTGGTCTGCTGCTCGACATCTCGCCGCGCAACCTGGAGCGCGTGCTGTACTTCGCCTCGTACATCATCACCGACGTCGACGACATGGCGATCGAGCAGGTGCGCGAGCGGATCGTCGCCGACTACACGGTGCGTCGCGCCGAGCTAGAGGGCCAGGCGCGCGGCAAGGGCGAGGCCGCGTCGACGCGCATCTCGCAAGAGCTGGCGCAGATGGATCAGGCGCTCGCGGCGGCGCAGAAAGAGATCAAGCAGCGCTACGCCGATCTGCTGGCGGAGCTTGAGGACGAAGATCAGGAATTGCGCGATTCGCTGGAAGAGCTGGCGGGCCGCGCCGCGCCGCAGGATTTCGATTTCCGTGGCGTCACGATCGCCGAGAAGGGCGAGCCCGTATCGGCCTATCATCTGAACCGGCTGGACGAGACGGTCGAGGCCGAGCGCGAGCGAATCAAGGAGCGCCGCGACCAGGAGTTGAGCGACGCCGAGGCGCTGTCGGGGGCGGAGCGCGATCAGCGCGCCCATGCCGCCGAGCAGAGCCAGACCAAGCTCTCGGACGAGATGCAGCAGCAGCTCGACCTGCTGGTGCGCGAGGAGAAGGAGAAGCTCGATCGGATCGACGAGATCAAGATCCTGCGCATCATCTCCGAGTCCGAGTACCGCACGATGCGCGAGCTGGCACCGGGCGCGTTTACCGCCGAGATGGGCGGCGGCGCTGTCCGCAGCCTGGTGGCGCGCGTCGATCTGGATGCCCTGGCGATGCAGTTGCAGGAAGAGATGCACGCGGCATCGGCGACCAGCCAGAAGCGCAAGAAGGCGACCAAGCGGCTGCGCGTCGTCGAGGCGTTCCGAAAGAGCGGCAACAAGCCGGAGTGGATGATCCTCAAGGTGCTGCCGGTGATCCCGCCGGATCTGCGCCCGATGGTCCAGCTCGACGGCGGTCGCTTTGCCACGAGCGACCTCAACGATCTGTATCGCCGCGTGATCAACCGCAACAATCGTCTGAAGCGGCTGATGGAGCTGAACGCGCCCGAAATCATCGTGCGTAACGAGAAGCGGATGCTGCAAGAGGCGGTCGATGCGCTGATCGACAACGGACGCCGGGGTCGGCCCGTGTCGGGCAAGGGCAAGCACCGGCTCAAGAGCCTGAGCGACATGCTCAAGGGCAAGCAGGGCCGCTTCCGCCAGAACTTGCTCGGCAAGCGCGTCGACTACTCCGGTCGCTCGGTGATCGTGGTCGGCCCGACGCTGCAACTGCACCAGTGCGGCCTGCCCAAGAAGATGGCGCTTGAGCTGTTCAAGCCCTTCGTGATGCGGCGGCTGGTCGAGAAGGGCCATGCCCACAACATCAAGGCGGCCAAGCGGTTCGTCGAGCGCATCAAGCCGGAGGTCTGGGACGCGCTGGAAGAGGTGATCAAGGATTACCTCGTGCTGCTCAACCGCGCTCCGTCGCTGCACCGTCTGTCGATCCAGGCGTTCGAGGCAGTGCTGATCGAAGGCTCGGCGATCCAGCTTCATCCACTGGTCTGCGCGGCGTTCAACGCCGACTTCGACGGCGACCAGATGGCGGTTCACGTGCCGCTGTCGCGCAAGGCCCAGGAAGAGGCGCGCACGCGCATGCTGTCGAAGTACAACCTGCTGTCGCCCGCGCACGGCGATCCGATCATCACCCCGGCGCAGGACATCGTGCTCGGCTGCTTCTATCTGACGCAGGTCCGCGACGACGCGCCCGGCGCTGGCAAGGTCTTCGGCAGCGTGGACGAGGCGCTGCTGGCGCATACCAACCGGGTCGTGCATATCCAGGCGCCGATCCGCGTGGTGATCGAAGACTACGTCGTCGGCAAAGAGGATGGCGTGACGATGCCGACCAAGGAGCTGGTGAGCGTCGATAGCTGCCCGCGCACGCTGGTCGAGACGACCGTGGGGCGGATCATCTTCAACAACGCGCTGCGCTTCCCCGACGAGCCGCGACCCGGCGAGAACGGCTTCCGCTCACCGCTCCACTTCCGTAATCGGCTGGTCGATAAGAAGGGCCTGCGCGAGGTGATCGCCGACTGTTACCGCTTCTACAGCCAGCCGGAGCAGATGACGCCGGAGTGCCGCGTGCAGATCGTGGAGCGCTTCGGGAACCTGCCCGACGAGGAGCTGCTGCGTTTCTACGCCTCCGAGCAGACGGCGCAGATGGCCGACCGGATCAAGTCGATGGGCTTCAAGCACTCGACGCTGGGCGGTATGACCTTCTCGGCTGCCGACGTGGAGCTGCCGCCGAGCAAGGCGGCGATTCTGGCAGAGGCCGACGAGACGGTGCGCAACATCGAGAAGCAGTTTCGGCGCGGCCTGATCACCAAGGAAGAGCGCTACATTGAGGTGGTCAAGGCGTGGGAGAAGGCGACCGACGACATCAAAACTGCGGTGCAGGAAAACCTGAACCCGTACGGCCCGATCGCGATGATGGCGATCTCCGGCGCGCGCGGTAACATCGGCCAGATCCGGCAGATGGCCGGTATGCGTGGCCTGATGGCCGACCCGAACGGTCGGATCATCGAGACGCCGATCCGGTCGAGCTTCCGCGAGGGCCTGTCGGTGCTCGAATACTTTATCTCGACGCACGGCGGTCGTAAAGGTCTGGCCGATACCGCGCTGCGTACGGCGGACGCGGGCTATCTCACGCGCCGTCTGGTGGACGTGGCGCAGGACGTGATCGTGACGATCGACGACTGTGGCACCGAGGCCGGGCAGTGGGTGCTCGAAGCCGAGCGCGACGAGGTGCGTATCGGCATGGCACCGCGTATCATCGGGCGCATGGCGGCCATGGACGTGGTCGATCCGCAGACGAGCGAGGTGATCGTCGCGCGCAACCACGAGATCCTGGAAGAAACGGCGCAGCAGATCGTGGCCGCCGGGATCACCGAGGTCTATGTGCGCACGCCGCTGCTCTGCCGCGCCAAGCATGGCGTCTGCCGCATGTGCTACGGGCGTAACCTGGCGACGGGTCAGCTCGTCGGCATCGGCGAGGCGGTCGGCATTATCGCGGCTCAGTCGATCGGCGAGCCCGGCACGCAGCTTACGCTGCGTACGTTCCACACCGGCGGCGTGGCGGCGGCGGAAGACATCACGCAGGGTCTGCCGCGCATCCAAGAGATCTTCGAGGCGCGCTCGCCCAAGAATAAGGCGATCTTAGCCGAGATCGACGGCACGCTGCGCATCGAGCGCACCGAGGACACGCGCACGATCCACATCGATGCGGATACCGTCTTCACCGACGAGCAGACCGTGCCGGAGGATTATCGCGTGCTGGTGCAGAGCGGCGACGAGGTTCATCAGAACCAGGAGCTTGCGGTCAGCAATCGCTCCGACACGAGCGCGCCGCCGATCCTGGCGCGCATGCCCGGCATCGTCGCGATCAACGGCGACACGATCGCGGTGCGCACGCCGCCGTCGGCTGACGATCATCGCGCATACCTGCTGCCGCACTCGGCGCGTCTGCGCGCTGGCATTCAGGACGGCGTGCATGTCACCGCCGGTATGCAGCTTACCGAAGGCGCGATTGATCCGCAGGAGTTGCTGCTGATCCAGGGCCGCGAGACGGTGCAGACGTATCTGACCAATGAGGCGCAGAAGGTCTATCGCGATCAGGGCGTGCCGATCAACGACAAGCACGTTGAGATCATTGTGCGCCAGATGTTGCGCCGCGTGCGGATCGAGGATCCAGGCGATACCGAGATGCTGCCCAGCGAGCTGGTCGACTCGGTCGAGTTCATGGCGATCAACCAGGCGGTGCTGGCGCAGGGCGGCGAGCCCGCGCTGGGCACAACGGTGCTGCTGGGCCTGATCAAGGCATCGCTGACCACCGACTCGTTCCTGTCGGCGGCGTCGTTCCAGGAGACGACGCGCGTGCTGACCGAGGCGGCGATCACCGGCAAGGTCGACTATCTGCGCGGCCTTAAGGAGAACGTGGTCATCGGCAAGCTGATCCCGGCAGGTACGGGCCTGGTTCAGCGGAAGCTGCTCGCCAGCGCGGCCAACGCCCAGACCACGGCGGCGCTCGATGCGGCCTACACGCCCGGCAACGGCGACGGCGGTCTGCCGGGCGCGAGCGGCGATGGCGTGACGGCGGGCGGCGGCGGCATGACTCAGAACGAGTTTGCAGCGCTGGCCTCCGATGCCGGTGGCTCCGTGCTCGACAACCTGATGCTGGACGCGCTGTTCAATCGCGACAGCAGCGCGCTTGAGGGCGCGATCGATCGTCTCGACGAAAGCCGCGATCCAGGAGGCGTGTACAGCGATCCAGCGCCGGTCGACGAAACCGACCGGGGCTATTTCGAGAACGCCGCGCCCAACGACGAGGCCGAGGCGCGTGCCGAGGAAGACGCCGCGCGGGATCGCGACGAGGGCTAAGCGTTACGGCGCACCGGACAAGTCGGCTGGAGATGGCACAGGCGGGGCGTATCACACGTCTCGCCTGTTGGTTTAATCGTGCCGCCGCTAAGGCAGGCTCGATGGCAGCCGGATCGTCGTGCCGGGTGGCGGCGGCGTGAATGCGACATACCCGCCGTCGCGCCACGCGAACCAGCGCAGCGCGCCCGATTCGAGCGGCGCGTCGAAGCGAAAGGCAACCTCGGCGGGCCGTCCGTCGCCGGTAAGCCGCTCGACCGTGACCGTGGCGTCGGTCAGCCTGATCTGCTGGCCGGCCATGAAGCGCCGAGCTCGCTCCCGAAACACAGTGTCGAAGCCGACGAGGTAGCCGCCCGCCGGTCGTACCAGCAGCGTATGCGCGTCAGCTCGCGTCAGCTCGACGCTGTCAGGGCCGGAGGAAAGGAAGCGCACCCGCAGCGGCGCGGGCAGACCTTGCATCTGGCGGATGATCGGCAGGTAGCTGATCGAGAAGAAGCTGGGCGCGTTTACGAAGATCGCGGTCTGCCGCGCTAGTAGCGGATCATGCGGCAGGCTGCGGATCGACGGCTCGACCGCGCCGAAGAGCGCCGGGCTATAGGCCGCCAGCGGCAGCAGGAGCGGCGCGAGCAGCAGGTGGATCGCGCCGAGCACCAGGCCGAGCGCGCGTCGCCAGGAGCGTGCCGCCTGCCACAGCTCGATCAGCAGCCGGGCCAGCAGGCCCATCGTGCCCAGGCCGACGAAGCCGAGCAGCCGGTTGGCGGGCAGCGCCGCGCAGGCGGGAACGACCGCCAGGATCATGCCGAGCGTCCAGAAGCGCGCCAGCACATCGCGGTGCAGCAGCGGCCATGCGACGAAGCCGAGCGGCGCGAGGATCGCCAGCGCGCAGAGGCAGAGCAGCCACGACGCGGGCGGTGTGAGAAACGGGTAGAGTTCGGCGGGCGGTAGCGCCCACTGGGCCAGCAGCAGCACCGGCCCGCGCTCGATCACCGCCATCAGGAAGCGCAGCGGCTCGGTAGCTGGATCGACATAAGATGTGCCGAGCGCGCCGTAGCCGAGCGCACGGTAGCCCAGCCGCCAGCCGATGGTTGTCAGCAGCGCCGGGAGCAGCGAGCCGAGCCGCTGCCGGCGACCGCCGCGATCCAGCACGATCGCGTACGCCAGCAGATAGGCCAGCGTTGCCGTCGCCGCCTCCGCCGAGAGCAGGCCGAGCAGCAGCGCCAGCGGCCCTGTGATCACGCCCCAGCGCCAGCCGTCGCGCCGCCAGCGATCGTGTGCGATCAGCGCCAGACAGCCGCACAGCGTTGCCAGCAGCGCGTTGCGATTGGCGATCCAGCTTGCGGCGTAGCCCCGCGCGTCGTCGAGGGCGTAGAGCAGCGCCGCCAATCCCGCGATCCAGGTCGCTCCGATCAGCCGCCGGTAGAGCAGCGCCGCCACCGCCGCCAGCGCGCCGAACCAGAGCAGGCTGTGAGTGTGCATCAGCAGCGGGCTACGCGGCCACAGCCGATAGTCCAGCCAGTGCGTCAGCCCGGCCAGCGGTCGCCAGAAGGCGTTCTGGCCCTGCGGCAGCGCCCACCAGGGAAAGACGCCGCTGTCCATCAGCCGCCGCGTCCGCTCAGGATCGCCGTCCATGAACACGAAAAGCTCGTCAAGAGCCGCCCTGAGGCTCGGCTGTCCTGTCCCAAGCGCCGCGCGATGCAGATAATCGTCGAAGTGCCAGCCGGTCCGTAGCGCGGGCAGCGTCAGGCCGATCGCCAGTCCCGCCAGCAGCAGCGGCAACCTGCGGTCCGCCAGCCAGCGCTGCACCGCCGCGCCGATCCGGGCGCGAATCGGACGCTCGAACACGGTGCGAATGTGCTCGTCGGGGCAGGGGTGAACGAGCTGCACGGCGATCTCTTCCAGCGCCGCGAGCAGGCCAACGCCCAGCGCAAGATAGAGCAGCGCCGCGCTGTAGCGGCCCGCCAGGAAGGTATGCAGCGCAAATAGTCCCTGCAATCCACCGCCGACGCGCGCCGACCACAGGTGCAGCTTCGGCAGCCAGCCCGGCTTGATCCGCCCCGTCAGCCACGAGCCGATCAGCCCGGCGGCAGCCAGCCCGATCAGCAGCGGATGCTCGGCAAAGATTTCGGGAAAGAGCAGCGCCAGCCAGCCCACGACCGAGAGCGTCAGCAGTTTGTCGGCCAGCGAGTCGAGCGCCGCGCCGAAGGATGTCGCCTGCCCAAGCCAGCGCGCCGTCGCGCCGTCCAGCACATCGGTCAGCAGCGCCGCCAGCAGCCCAGCGCCGATCCAGGCCGGACGACCCAGGAGCGCGCACAGCCACAGCACCGGCACTAGTAGCAGCCGCAGCGCGGTCAGCAGGTTGGGCAGGGTCATAATCTGCGGGCCGCTCATGCGCTCATATCAGCATCTCCACGCGCCGCTCGGCTGGCTCGTCCTGCTCGCGCTGCTGAATGCCCCTGAGCATCCGCAGAATGTGCGGCCCCATCACGTCTAGCTCGGTAGAGGTGTAGCGCGGCCCGCCGAAGCGTCGCAGGTTCTCGGCCTGAAGCCTGAGGATCGCCCGATCCTGCTTGACGACCGTCCGCAGCAGCAGGCCGCCGAGCGTCGGAGCGATCAGCCGCAGCGCCCGTGGCACCTGTGCCGTCGCCAGCACGAAGACGCGCAGCGTGGAGCTGCTTTCGGGCGTGAAGCAGAGGTTGACCAGCAGCCGCGTGTGCGGTCCGGCCCGATACTCTAGCTGCGCGATGGCGGGCATGATGAAGCGGCCAAAGGCTACGTCGACGCCCGCGCCGAAGAGCCGCGAGAGCAGACCCGACTGTCTGCCCTCGTCGTGGTACTCGGCCTCGACCTGCTCCGGCGTGCGCCGGATGATCGCCGTGGTGCGCTTGCGTCGACCCTCGGTGCGGATCAGCCCGCTGTGGACGAAGTGGGTATGCGTGCCGTCGAGAAAGTTTTCCAGGGCGTCCGGCAGCGCGGCCTCGAAGCGGTACTCGCGCACAAGCGACTGGTAGCCCGGCGCGTCGAGCAGCGGAAAGTGGTACGGCGCGCGTGTCGGCGAGGCGTCGAGGGGCCAGACCCAGACAAAGCCGTCGTGCTCGACTACCGGAAACGCGGCCACCTGTCGCGTCCGATGCTCTGGCGTGTCGCACAAACCGGGCACGACCTGACAGCGGCCCGCGCCGTCGAACTGCCAGCCATGGTACGGGCAGACCACCCGGCCATCCGTCACCCAACCGCGCGAGAGTGGCGCATTGCGGTGCGGACAGCGATCGAGCAGCGCTGTAGCGTGGCCGGACGCGCCGCGAAACAGCACCAGATGCGTGTCGAGCAGTGTTCGCGCCAATGGCCCGCGCCGCAGGTCGTCCGAGCGGCAGGCGATGAACCAGTGCCGCGCCAGCGCGGGATAGATCGCGCTGAGCCGGGCTGTGCTGTCTGGCTGAGTCTCTATCATCACCCGTCTCTTTCAGGAAGCGCCGCGCTACAGCTTGAAGCGCTGCATCACCGGCACGATCGCGCGATGTGTCAGAATCTCCAGTATTTGCCACGGAAGCCGTCGACGGCGCGCGCAGTGACGATCGTAGACCAGATTATATTCGATCGCGGGCTGTCCGCCGCGATGACGCTTGAAGGCCGCCGCGCCGGAGCTGAGATGCAGCACCAATCCATACTGCTCTGCCTCTTCTACCAGCTTGAGCGAGAGCAGGCGGTACAGTCCCGCACTCTGCGGCACCGAGCGATCGTAGCCGAGCAAGGGTGCGGTCATCACGCCATGTCGCTCGACATACCCAAGCACCCCGTCGATGTGTCCGTTGCGCCGCAGCGCCCAGATCGTGAGCCATCGCCGATCTAGCGCCTCGGCCACGAAGCGCGCGTTGAACTGCGGATTGTCAAACGAATACTTGTGCAGGTATAGCTCGGCGTATAGCTCAGCCAGTCGCGCGCTTGTCGCCGGATCGAGCTGATCGTGGCTCAGCCACTCGTAGTCGGTGCGTCCGGCGAGCAGCACGTCGCTGCGAAAGTCTTTACGCTTGCGGTAGCTCCGCTCCTGGGCCTGCGGATCGAGGATATAGACCTGTCGGCTGAAGACCGGGCGAAACTGTAGTCCCAGCAGGTCGCGCAGCAGCGGCGCGTTGAGCCGCTCGTCGACGGATCGAAAGATGATCACGTGCCGCGGAAAGCGGCGAATCAGCTCGTCGCGGATCTGCCGGATCGTGGCCGGATCGAGCGCCGGGTAGAGGTTGGTCGAGAGCAGCCAGTTGTTGACATACACCACCTGCTCGAAACGGCTCCAGCGCAGCAGCGGCCTGAGCGCATCCAGCAGCGGCGGCACGACCGTTCGCAGCGCGCGCCGCTCGGCCAGCTCAAGCTCGACCTCGCGCCTGGCGTAGTCGATGTAGTGCGTCGTGGGCGAGCAGACGTAGGCGTTTCGTATCGACGGGCGGGGCGCTGCGACGACCACCGGCAGCACGCTTTCACCCGCGACCAGCACGAAGACCTCGGCGTCCACGTTGTCGATGTAGCGCTGCGGGCCGTGGCGCACCAGCGGATCGAGCACGCGCCGGGCGTAGTCGCCGTCGGGCGTGGCGGGCCACGGTACCTGATCGACGCTGCTGCGATCGTAAAGCCCGATCATCGCTCTCCGTTCCATTCGATGTCGTGGGTCGTTGCGGCGGTCAGGCCGATGCGTTTGCGGCGGCTGATGCGCGCAAAGTGCAGAGTCATCGGCAGTTGCGCCAGCAGCGGCAGCAGATCGCGTCGATCGGCGATCACGTCGGCGTGACGTAGCGCCTCACGGAGCGCGGCTAGCCAGCGGCGTGGCTGCGCCGCGACGCTCGCCAGCAGCGGGATCGTAAGCTGACGGCAGCGGCCCGGCGGCTCGATCCAGGTTGGCTGCCGGGGATCGGTCAGAGCGGCGATCAGCCGCGCCGGATCGATCAGATGCGCGCCGCTGGTAGCGCGTGGATTACATTCGAGCAGATACAGGTCGTCGGCGGCCTGAATGAAATCGAGCGAGAGCTGGCCCGTATAGCCCAGCGCCGCGCCAATCTGCCGGACGATCGCCAGCGTCTCGGCACCGTCGACCGATCGAAACTGCACGCCCGATCCGCCGCCGAAGGTGTATGGAATAGCGTAGGCGCAGTGTGCGGTGACGTGGCCCTCGTGCAGCGTGCTGTAGGTACACAGGCTCGCTCCCTCGATGAAGGCTTGCAGCAACCACGGCTGCTGCGGCGTCGGCTGGCAGGCGGAGAGCGGCACCAGCCCGGCGTGCTGCCCGCTGTTGGTGATGACGCGCGTGGCGAAGCGCGAGTAGGCGGGCTTGAGCACGTACCTCGGAAACTGCGGCAGCATGGCGCGCAGCTCGTCGCAATCGGTGACAAGTGCCGTCTGCGGCGTGCGAATGCCGAGCGCCGCCGCGTGCTGCTGAAACGCGAACTTGTGATGTAGCTCCGCCAGCAGATCCAGCGGCGATGCGCAGACGCTGGTGATCCTGCTCAGCCGCTCGTAGCCGCGCGCGACGTGGAAGACCTCCTCGCAGGTCGGGATCAGCAGGTCGATGCGATGCGCGCGGACGATCCGCTCCAGCGCGTCGAGAAAGCGCTGCGGCTCCTGGCGCGGCTGCGGTGTTACCACGTGCTCCGTGAGATGCCGCGAGCGGCTGCCGACGGTCCACGGCTGCGTGTCGGTGGCGATCACGGTGTGTCCGGCGCGGCCAAAGGCGCGGATCAGCTCTAGCGCCACGGGCGCGCGCGTGCTGGTGATGAGAATATTCATAGCGCCGATAGGCCAGGGGTATGGGGGCGTCCCCCACTATTTCCCCCTCTCGTACGGCAGTGGGAGAGGGGGCGGGTGCCCTCTGGGCATGGTGAGGGCCTGCGCATAGCATGTACACGCCTGTACGAAGCATGTACACGCCTGTACGAAGCATGTACACGCCTGTACGAAGCATGTACACGCCTGTACGAAGCATGTACACGCCTGTACGAAGCATTGCCACGGCTGCGCATCGTATAATCATGCGTGATTATGGCATAAC
>DASUTC010000083.1 GCA_036374795.1 Herpetosiphonaceae bacterium | reverse complement strand
CCCAAAGGGTACCCCGGCGCAAGGGCTGGGGGGCCTGAAACTCGAAACGTGGAACCAGGAGCACAACAGGCCACGCCTCGTATACGTACAGCAGCCGAGCCGGATCATCCCGGCTCGGCTGCTGTCTGATTCCCCTGGCGCCGAAGCCGCGCTACGCATCCTCGCCCGCTGTGCGCTGATAGGCACATCTGGCCCGTAGCGAGCGCTGCTGATGCTGGAGCGACACGCGCGCCAGCGCTCCCCGCGCGTAGCCTGCGCCGACCGGATCATCTGAGGCGAGCGCCCGGCCAAGACGGTTGCAAAGTGCCGCGATCAAGCCCGCTTGGATAGGCTGTGAGGCTGGGATGTAGGCGGCGCGAGCCATAAGATCCACTGCTGCCACGGTGTTTGCCCGACTCATACGAATACCTCCCGTTGATGGATATGCCTGATCGTCCGTAGGCTGTGCCCGGTGCATACGTGTCATCACGAGCGCGCGAGATGCATGATCTGCGCGACGACCATCGTGGGTTCGTGTAGCATGGGCAAACAGGGCCTACGGATCAGAGCGCGTTGGGGGGTGATCTTTAGTCGGGGGGTGCGACGCGGGGGAGTATTGGTTAAAAATTAGTTTATCACTCGTGTCAATAGGAACTGCAAACATTGTGTACGGCAGCGACGAAGCGCTTATGGTACAATGCTGCCGGCGCAATCACCATGATTCCAAGACAGTACTTCGATATAGCTCGGCTCGGCATTTCTGGCTTTGATGCTGGCGATGCTCTCTTTGCTCTTGTTGGTTGTGCATGTATTCTGCCCCATCTGTTCCCCATACGAAAGACCTAATCATCCTGTGATCGATGTGCCATTCAGCTAACAATTTTCTATAGAAAGGTCCCCCCATCGATGAACGATCGTCTGCGCCACGCTGCACGATTTCGACTTCTGCTGCTCGTGCTAATCATCAGTTTGCTGCCGCTTGCCGCTGCGGCTCGGTCGAACCACCGTCGCTCAAGCAGGCGTACCTATGGCTCAAGCAGCCGCCGTCCATGCAAGGCTCAGCACCGGATGCTCTAGAGTCCGCTTCCTCCAGATCGACGCAGAGCCTTGATGTCTGGAGTAGCATTGCGTATATGTCCTATCCGGCTGATGATTCCGAGATCTATGTGACCCGGCCTAACACCAGCTTCACCAGCCGCCTGACGAATCATCCCGCCGACGATTATTATCCTCGGCTCAATCGCGAGGCGACGGTGGTTGCGTTTGTTTCTGACCGGGATGGAAATTCGGAAATATATCGGGTGAACGTGGACGGCACCGAGCTACGGCGACTGACAGCCAACGCCGTTCTCGACACACAGCCCGTCTGGTCGCCGGATAATCTACGTCTGGCGTTCGCCTCCGAGCGCGACGGCAATCTCAATATCTATGCGATGAACGCCGACGGCTCCCGCCAGATTCGGCTCACCAGCGCCGCCGCCGCCGACTTGATGCCATCGTGGTCGCCGGATGGACAGCGCATCGCCTGGGTGCAGGTAGGCGAGAGCACGGCCACGCTGTGGGTGATGCAGGCCGACGGCAGCAATCCGCGCCCGGTCACGGGGCCGCTGAGCTACCTGCAACATCCGGTCTGGTCGCCGGATGGCACACGCATCGCCTTTGACTACGATGCCAACGGCGACGGCTGGAACGATCTGGCGGTGATCAACGCCGACGGCTCCGGGCTGCGCGTCGTGTCGTACTCGCCCCGCGATATGTACGATCTGGCGATGGGTAGCTGGAGTCCTGACGGCCAGAGGCTCTTATTCACCGGATTACAGTATATGATCTACCAGGGTCGGCTGGTGCTCGGTGGCATCGTGATCGGCGAGGTGCCCGTGGCTAGCGGCGAGAGCAGGCATATGCCAGGATTCAGCGGTAACAATGGCTTTCCCGATATGCGGCGGATCGATGAAACGCCGCCTGAGACGACCGTCGAGACGCTGCCGCAGTACTCGCGGCCCACGAATCTACCGATCATCTGGGGCGGCGTTGACCGTGGAGGGTCACAGATGGCCTTCTACGATGTGCAATATCGCGTCGGGGCAAATGGCACCTGGGTCGACTGGATGATCAACGTTCCGGTCATCCAGCATATCTACACGGGCGTGCCCGGCACAACGGTCTATTTCCGCAGCCGTGGCCGCGACAACGCCGGAAATGTGGAGGCGTGGTCGGCCAACGCCGATACATCGACGACCTTCTACACCTGGGCGCTCTCCGGTCAGGTGACGGATAATCGCGGTGTAGCGCTGCCGGACGCATCGATCGCGGTCGCGCCGACGCCTGCGAATACCGTTCGGACGCAGCCCAACGGGTGGTACACGGCGCGGCTCACAGCAGAGGGCAATCATACGCTTGGAGCGAGTCAGGCGGGCTATGGCTCGGTGCCCGGCTCGACGCTGCGGGTGACAGGCGACCGGGCCTTCGATCTGGCGCTGCCGCCGCTCGACTCCGCGCTCCAGAACGGCGGCTTCGAGGCGCAGGCCAATCAGTTGAGCAGCTGGACGGCGGGCGGCTCGCTGCCTGTCGAGACAACGGCGGCAGCGCCGCACACGGGCGCTCAAGCCGCCGCGCTGGGCCAGTCCTGTCCGCTGCCGTGCGTCGGCGGTGCGGAGCCAGCCTGGGAGAAGAGCGCCAGCTCCCAGCTTGCGGTCGATAGCGCGGGCAGCGTGCATATGGTCTGGATAGCCTACGAGCCGGATGAGCGCAACACATCGGTCTACCATGCTACCCGTCCACACGGCGGCGCATGGACCACGCCGACACGCCTCGGCGTAGGCTACGCGCCGCAGATCGCGATCGACGGCCTTGGGCGCGCGCATTTGGCCTGGTATCAGTATGGCAAGATCTACTACGCCGAGCGCTCAGCAGCGGGTGCGTGGACGACTCCGGCAGTTATTAGTTCGGGCTATGCCGTAGCGCTTGAAGCTGATGCACAGGGTGGTGTCCACCTGCTCAATGATTGCTCCGGCTGGAGCTGTCCGGGCGATGGTAAGCTTTACTACGTGGAACGGCTTCCCTCAGGCGGCTGGCAGCAGCCTTCCATGCTCTACATCGGCAGCTC
Source organism: Herpetosiphonaceae bacterium (assembly GCA_036374795.1). Classification (NCBI taxonomy): domain Bacteria; kingdom Bacillati; phylum Chloroflexota; class Chloroflexia; order Herpetosiphonales; family Herpetosiphonaceae; species Herpetosiphonaceae bacterium. The sequence goes on along the minus strand of DASUTC010000083.1, from coordinate 12,396 downwards.
CTGGGGATATTTCGATTCGACGATGACGATCGGCCTGGACGGCACGCTGCATGTGCTATGGGTCGAGACAGATGTCGATGGCCCTGCGCTGATCTACCAGTCCCGCCGTGCGACCGGCGCGTGGACGCCGCGTGAAGCATTGGTGCTGGGCAATGTGTCGCGCCTGGAAGTGGCGGGGGGGCCTGCCGGTGAGCTGCATCTGCTCTACACCTGGGATGCGACCATCTACCTGTATCGTTCCGCCGATGGCATGTGGTCTGCGTCGCATCGCCTGCCCGCCGTTATGACTGATACGGCAATCGCGGCAGACCACGCGGGTACAGTGCATCTCCTCACGCAGGGATACGTCAATAGCGAGTATGTGGCGCAGTACTACCGTAAAGAGCCGAATATGGAATGGGCCGGACCTACCGCGATCGGGCAGACCAGGGTGTTTGGTTCGGAGATCGCCGTCGGGCGGGATGGGCGGCTACACTTGAGCTGGACCGACTCGACCACGACCGATGCGCGCGTCCAGTATCAGACGACGGCGCTGGCGGCTACGCCGGGCAGCGCGACGCTCCGCCAGACGGTGACGATCCCCGCCGCGATGCATCGCCCGACGCTGTCTTGGATGTACAGCCTCACGGGCGCGGCACCGGCGAATGGCTCGCGCTTTGAGGTGCAGCTCACCAGCGGAGATACTACAGCGACGATCTTCAGCGCCGATGCCGCGACAAGCTGGAGGCAAGCCTGGGCCGATCTGCAACCCTGGGCAGGCCAGACGGTCGATCTGACGTTTGTACTGCACCAGTCCGCCGACGCGCCGCACGCTCGGCTGCTGCTCGACGACCTTTCGCTCGGCTCATGGCTAACGCCGGTCATCACGGCGGTCGCGCCCGCCCGCGCCGACGCCGGGACATCGATCACCATCGAGGGCGAGAACTTTATCGCCACGCCCACGGTGTACGTCAACAATACCGCGCTGAGCGCAGTACGCTGGCTGGATGAGCAGACGTTGCAGGCGACCTTGCCGCCCACGCTGCGGCCCGGCGCGTACACCGTCACCGTGGTCAATCCCGGCGGCCAAAAAACGGCGCTCGCCAATAGCCTGCGGATCGGCTGGCAGGTCTACGTGGCGCGGGTTGCCCGTCCGTAGCGCTTAAGCGTGGGAGCCGCCGCAGAACGCAACGTCTACGGCGGCTCCGGGTTGATCCGATTAAGCGGTCTGAGCGCGACGGTTCAGAAACGTCTAATCGCAGTTGTAGGTGCAGGGATTGCACGATGGATAGTACGACGGCGGCGAGTCCGACACGCTCGACAGCTCCTCGTCCGCGATCTCGGATCTGCCCGCAGGATTCGACGGAATCAGCGCCCGATCGGCGTCGCTCAGTTCTTGCCGATAATGTTCATTTTTCCAAGCTCGGATAATCGCCTCCACGTCGATCATGGCTGTGCCTCCTGCTATCTTGTGCTTAAAGCCAACAAAGCTTTGTCGATCGATCACCGGCTGGCCCAGGCAACGCCGCTTGACATGCCTTGCTCGCTGATACGCTGCGACTTGCCGCTCTCGATGTCGAGGATAAAAATACCACCCTTTTTGTCGCCGCTGTACACAATGCGGCGTCCGTCGGGACTCCAGGCGGAGCGGGGATCGTCCAGGCCGCTGGTGAGCCGCCGCAGGTGTTGCCCATCGGCATCCATCACCCACACGTCGGCATCCACACTGTGGGCGTAGGCCACCGAGATGCCCAGCAGATACTCGAACCAGGAGCGCTCCGCCGTGCGCTTCGGCTGATCGCCCACAGGACCGCCCGCGCCGGTGAAGAGGATCTGTCGGCCATCGGCGGACCAGCTCGGCGCGGACATGTAGGTGAAGCGCGGCTCCGTGACTACCGCTGGCCGCTGCTGGGTGCCGTCGGCCTGCGCCAGCATCAGCGTCATCGAAACGCCCTCGGTCTGCTGCGTCAGCTCCAGATAGGCGAGCTGGCGCTGATCCGGCGAGAGCACGCCCGCGCGGGCCTTCTCGATCAACGGCTGCATCGCGCTGGTTGCCGGATCGAACTGCGCCAGCGACGCGATGTTGTTATCCTCTGCCAGCGGCACCACCGATACGATCAGCTTTTGCCCGTCGGGTGTCCACGATGCCGCGTCGAAAAACTCGCGGGTGTTCTCCCTGCGCGCCAGCACGCGCCCTTTGCCGCTGCTGCGGTCGATGCCGCACACAAGCTGCACCTGAGCCACCGTCTCCTGCGCGTTCTCTGGGTGCGCGCCGAAGAGCGTCCAGATAAAGGTCAGCGTTTGTCCATCGGGCGACCAGAAAGGCTCGTGGGTGTATACATCCAGCGGCGTGGTCGTCACCTGCTGCTGGCGGCTGCCGTCTTCGGGCAGCGCGATCAGGTTGTTCTCGGCGATAAAGACGATCGGCCCCGCGAGCGGCTCCGGCGCGTCCGGGCAGGTCAGCGCGCTGGGGGGCACCGGCGTGCCGCTGGGCGGCGTTACCTTGTTCAGGGGCGGCCCGCCGCCGCCCGCTGCCGGTGTTGGGCCAGGCCCGGCGCTACAGGAGGCCCGCAGCAGCGCCAGGAGCAGATGGGGCAACCATCGAGCAATACGATATGTCATAAGGTAATTCCGCGATCGACGCAAGCGCCCTGGCAGGCTGGGCAGATCTCGATCCGCTCGCGGCCTGTTTGAGCGCCTGTGCGATCCATGGTTATGATTGAGGAATGATCATAGCGCGGGCTACAGCTCGACAATGCCTTGCCAGGCCAATGCCGCGCCCAGCCCGATCACCAGCGCGGCGCTGAGCACCGGCAGCCAGTACGCAACTTTGGGCGTCGTCGGCAGCGCGCTGCGTAGGCGCCCGCCTACCGTCACGAGCGCCACGCCAATCCCGATCAAGACACCGGCCAGGCCAATGCTGAACGCGATAATCATCAGCAGGCCAAGCAGCATTTGCCCGACCGCCACCGCGACGATCAAGATCACCAGCGCCTCGGTACACGGCACGATCCCGCCGGATACGCCCAGCGCGATCAGGCTGCGCGGCGTGATCCGCTCCGGCAGCTCGTGCGAATGCCCATGCCCGCCGTGATGATGGTGATGGTGATGATCGTGATCGTGATGATGATCGTGATGATGATCGTGATCGTGATGATGATCGTGATCGTGATGATGATGATCGTGATCGTGATGATGGCTGCTCTTGCCGGTCCAGGCCTCGCGCAGGCGCGTGCGGAGCAGCGTCACGCCCAGCCCGACGACCAGCAGGCCCGACAGGGCCGTCAGACCGGGCAAGATTCGCTCAGGCTTGATCGTCTGGCTGAAGGCGAGCAGCAGCGTGCCCAGCGCCAGAACGCTGGCGGTGTGGGTGAAGGTGACGATGGTGCCGAGGGTGATCGCATGACGAACGGTGCCGCGCGATCCTACCAGATAGGCCGCGACCAGCGTTTTGCCGTGGCCGGGCTGGAGCGCATGCAGCGCGCCGAAGAGCAGCGCCGCCAGCAGGGTCATCGTCAGAAATCCTGGGCTGAAGCGTCCTTCTCGCAGGCGCGAAACCAGCGCGCTGTCGCCGATGCGCTCGGCCAGATCGGCAGGTGCCGCCGCTGCCTCCGACGACGTTTGAGAGGCTGCCGTAGCGGCGGCTAGCTCAAGCGGAAACGTGGCCTCGTGCTTGCCCACATCGGTTGCCGCGCGCACGACCACGCCCGGAGCGGCCAGCGCGGTAAAGGTGTAGGTGCTGATCTTGGCGTAGGCTCGTCCGGCTACATGTAGGCTGTGAGCGCCGGTGCTCAGGCCGGGCGACGCGGCAATCGCGTTGACCACGATCTCGCCTTTGGAGCCCAAGAATAAACTATTGCGCGTTGGTGGAAAGGTCGCGCCAGCTTCATCTAGAGCCAGCGCCAGCGGCGTGCCGTCGATGTCGAGCGCCAGCTCTGTGAGATAGCGCTGGCCCCACTGCCCCGCCTCGTCGGCAGAAACCGTGTTATCGCCATTCGTATCTGCCTCGCCCCAGATGCGCCCTGCCACCAATGGGCCAACGGAGATCCGCGCCTGGACGGTTACGCTCTCAGGGCTGAGGCTGAGCTGCACTTTGTGGGCTAGCTCGTCGAGGGGATGCGCCAGCGTCGTGGTTGTGGTGCTCCACAGCGTGATGATGCAGCAGAGCAGGGCAAGGAGCCGACGGCGGCTGCGGCTCGTCGTAGCGCCGCTCGCAGGCTGACAACCGGACATCATGTGGGTACTCCCTGGTTCTCCTAGAGGGCTGATGTGCGGCATGATCACACCGATCATGCCGCACATCGCTTGTATGCAGTTAGGTGCAGAATGGCTCCGCGCGGCTCGGTGATCGCCGCGCGGGTGGCGGGTATCATGCGCGGAGCATGGGACTACTCGCTGTACGCCCAGTGCCAGAACTGCGCGCCGTAGGGATATTCGATGCGGCTATCGAGGTGGTTGAAGCTGCTGTAGGTGATGATGCCGCTGAAGCCGCAGGTCTTGGCGGTTTCACGCACCCACGAAACCGAGTGGCCGCTCACGACCAGATCGGCTGCGATGCCGTACATGTGCTGGCTGTTCGACGCGCCGCCGACCGCCGAGTTGTGCGAGATGCTGCGGAAGCCGGAGTTGATCGTGATCGGCGAGCCGCCCGCTTTCTTGCGCAGCGCTTCCAGCTTGTACATCAGGCGGCGGACGTTTTCTTTGACCGTGGTCGAGCCGACCTTGCCGCCTGAAAAGCCGCTGCCGTCCTTGGAGTAGAACTCGCTCCACTCGAAGTGCGCGGTCGAGCCGTCTCCGCTCTCCAGGCTGTTCAGCACGCTCTGCGTCTGCGGGCCGACGATGCCGTCAGCGGCTAGGCCGTACGCGCGCTGGAAGCGGATCACCGCCGCCTTGGTGCCGGGGCCGAAATTGCCGTCGATCGCGACGTAGGTCTGGGAGGCGCTATCAGCGGCCCAGCCAGCGACGCGGATCTGAAGCTCTCGCACGTCGGAGCCGGTCATGCCCTGGCTGAGTGTGCGAGTCCAGGTGTACGCGGCGGCGGGCTGGGTCGTCGATTTAAGCGGAACAGCGGCTAGCGCCAGGGCGAACATGCCGATCAGCATGACGTAGCGACGAAGATGTCTTCGGACCATACGAAATCCCCCAATGTGCTAAGGTTTAACGAACGATGATGTTGAAACGCAGGGCTGGATGAGACGATCATCTCTGCTTGCAGATACCCACCTCCTGTTGCTTCGATCCGGATTGGTCGCGGCCATGCTGCACCTCTCCACTTCCGATAAGCTGGTCTGCCAGCGCCTGGCGATGATCAGCATACGCCCGCGTAGGCTCGGAATGAAACGCTGTGTGCTGCCATACCGGACGAGGTCTACTGCCTGACGGTGCGCGTTTTGCCTGCTGTCTCGGATCGTGTTTTAGCGCTGCTCACCTCCATTCCAAGCTCGATCAAGGGGGTGGAAGAGCGCTATACGTAGAGTGTAATCGGGAAGTCTCAACGGGGCCTGAATAAAAGATGGTTAAATCTAAAAAATATCTTAAAAATGTAGGTTGTGCCCATGCTACCACCGCGCGCGGTAAAAAACATCCGTGACGATAGTATCAGGTGACACGGCTCGTATGAGCCAATGCGATCCGTGATCAAAGTCCGGCTTGACAGACGGAGAACGAAGAACAAAGGAACAAGAGAACAAGGAAACAAAGCGCTGCCAAGCCGGGGCGGGTGCCCGGCGAGGTGAGGGCCTGTAAGGGAACAAGAGAACAAAAGAATAAGAGAACAAACGGAGCACCAAGAACTAAGAGCCAAGCACAAAAGCTCGACCTTCCCCCTCGCCTGCGCACACCGAGCGGGAACGGGACCCGCGAGGGCGGGGAAGGGGGTGGCCGCAGGGCCGGGGGTGAGGGCCTGACCGCGAAGCTCGGAACTTGGAACAAAGCGCCTAAAGCACCAGCTGGGTGCGCTCGAAGGCGATCACCGAGCGCAGGATGCCATCGAGATCGAACGTGGGCGCGCATCCGGTCAACTGCTGCAACTTCTCGATGCTGGGAACGCGCCGCCGCATATCCTCGAAGCCGGACGCATACGCCTGGTCGTAGGGCACGAACATCAGCGTCGAGTCGCTCTCGGCAAGCTCGATCACGCGGCGCGCCAGGCTCTCGATCGTGATCTCGTTATGGCTGCCGATGTTGACGATCTCGCCGATCGCGGCGGGATTGTCGAGCAGGCCGATCAGCGCGCTGACCGTATCGCCGACGTGGGTAAAGCAGCGCCGCTGCTGCCCATCGCCATAGACTTGCAGCGGCTCGTGACGCAACGCCGCGCGCACGAAGCGCGGGATCACCATGCCGTAGCGTCCGCTCTGGCGAGGACCAACCGTGTTGAAGATGCGCACGATCGTCACGGGCAGATCGCGCTCTTTGTAGTACGCCAGCGCCAGAAATTCATCCAGCAGCTTGGAGCAGGCGTAGCTCCAGCGGCTCATCTGCGACGATCCGAGCAAGAGATCGGCGTCCTCGCGGAACGGCAGCTGTGTGCTTTTGCCGTAGACCTCGGAGGTGCTGGCGACTAAGACCTGCTTGCCCTTCTTGGCCGCCCACTTCAGCACCACCTCGGTGCCCGCGACATTGGTTTCGATCGTCCGCACCGGGCTCTGCACGATCAACTGCACGCCGACGGCGGCGGCAAGATGCACCACCGTGTCGCACTCGTCGATCAGCTCGGCCAGCACCGCCTCGTTCATGATCGTATCGAGCGTGTAGCTGAAGCGCGAGTTGCTTTTCAGATGCCGAATATTGGCAATCGCGCCGGTCGAGAGATCGTCGATAATGCTGACGCTGTCGCCGCGCGCCAGGAGCGCCTCGGCAAGATACGAGCCGATAAATCCGGCGCCGCCAGTGATCAAAAAGGATCGAGTCATGGGCCTCTTCTTATAGCTTTTCCCGCCTGGCGCGGTACGCTGCTCCTTTATAGCGGCGGCCTCGATCGACAACCCGGCGGTCGCGCACGAAGCTCATGGCCGGAACGCCATAGCCGCAGCTTGTCATTGTCTGCTCGACCTCGATGTCGATCACCTGTCGCGGCGGCGCGTTCAGTTCGCGCGCCGTATACTGCAACAGCAGCTCCGCAATCGGCGACTCGGCCAGTGGTGTCACAGAGGCTCTGCCGTAGAGGCGAACAATCGCCGCCTGATCATCTTCAAACGAGCAAACCATAACGGTAATCGGCCCGCCTGCGAGCGAATGCCGAGCGGTTTCGTTGCCGCTTCCAGCGTAATCCAGAAACGCGACACGATTGGGCGTAAGGATATGGAGCGGAACGCCGCCTTTCGGCGAAAGGTTAACCGGGCCAACATGATGCGGCCCGTGCGCGAGCTGCGGATCAGCCGTCGCCACAAAGAAGAGCGGAGCATTGTTGATGAGCGCCGATTGCTCATCGGTAATCCACGGATAGAAGGTTGCCATGCTGTGTACCTGCTCGGTATGCGCCTGTTACGTCGCGTGCGATGCGTGACCGCGTGTTCTGGGTCTGGCCGATTGTCCAACCATATTATACTGCAAGCTCAGGTCGATGTTTATGGTAGCGTCGCGTGATGACATACGGCGCAGGCTGCTGCACCGCTTGTGCGGCAGCCTTGCAGATTTGGAGAGGGGTAGCAAGGGGGCACAGATGGCGCTGAAAGCGATCAGCGGCTTGTCGGCTGCGCATGTGCTGTCCTGCCGACGCTGATGTTACTCACGCCGAGCTTACCGGCTGGTGCGGCGCGTGAGCCTTACGAGTCTGCCGATCGGCTGCCTCGCAGTTCCGCCGATCCCGGCGGCGTTTATCCGGCTACCGCCCGCTGCTTCATGGTTGCCGCCGCGGCTTCCATGTCCGCAAACATCCGCCGGGCTTCTTCGGCGGTCAGTCGCGAGTCGAGGAGCGGCAAATAGATCTCTTCCTCCTTGGCGAAATGGACGTTCACCAGGGCGTAGAGGCCGTACAGGACGCGCCGCAATGCCTTCGCCTGCGCATCGCCGATCTCGTCTGCCGCCAGCGCCGACCGGATGCTGGCTAGCTCCTCCGTGAGCCGTCCCACCTCAATATGATCGCGACTCATGGTGGCGGTGGCTTGCGCCGCTCCCATCGCCGCACTCACGACTGGGTAGAGCGCCTGATCTTCGGCCTCGGCGTGCGGGATGAGATGCTGCGACAGAAAAGTATACACGTCATCGACATGCTGGCGGAGTTTGTCCAGCGGCACCTCGCCGATCATGTCCGCGACCTGACGAAGTTCCTCGATATGTGGAAAGAGTGCTTGATGCTCCTCGCGCAATGGCTGGGTGATCGGTGCCATAGATCAACCTCCTTTCAAGGAACGAGGAAAAGGATTGTCACCTGGGAATGGCCGCGCAGTTCTCCCGCGCCGCGTGAATCTGTGGGCACCATCCTCCTCCATAGCACACGATAGCAGAGGAAGATCGGCGCTGAAGAAAAGAGATGACGACGACAGGTAGAGGAATCATTCTCGTCCCGAACAGAGCCACTCCTGCGCCGCCGCGCGCTCGTCGAACAGGCGAACGTCCGGCCCGCGCTGCTCATCCGCCAGCAGATCCGCAAAGCGGCGGCTCATGCGCAGGGTGGGTGAGGACACGATCGCAAGACGAATATGGTAGGTCCGCAGCTTTTGCAGCAGCATGCCAGCCTCGCCGGAACTCAGGTCGAAGAAGCGAGCCGTCAGATTTTCGGGGTAGAGCAGGAGCCGATCGACGGCGTGGGCAAAGCATGTCTCAAGCACGCTCCCGACATCCTCTGCCCGCTCGATGAGGGGCTGTCCGGGTACACCCTCCATGAAGCGCTGGCCCTGTACATCACACAGCGTGAGTTTCATTGATCCACCTCCATCAGCACCGATTATCGAGCAGCACGTTCACAAGCCCTCGCGCCGTGGGGTGGTTGCGTGCCGACCCACACGGCAGTGTGATCAACAGCGTTGCCCTTGTCTCTCACCCACACCCGGTGCCTCAAAAGCGTGTACGAAACGTATCGCCGCTGGTACAATGACCTGCTGCGCGCAACATCGCGTAGCAGCGCGGCGCGACGATCGGCGAGACGTGCGGGATGGCACGGCAGCCTGGAGATGCCGTACAATAAAGAACGCTATTGAGACAAAAGGATTGCATAGATGAACATCCTGGTGACAGGCGCGGCGGGCTTTATCGGCTCGCATCTCGCGGAGCGGCTGGTAGCGCTGGGCCATACGGTGCGCGGCGTCGATTGCTTTACCGATTACTACGCCCGTGAGCTGAAGGAATTGAACGTCCGCGACATCCAGCGCAGCGGCGTAACGTTCATGCCGCTCGATCTGGCCGCCGATGATCTGAGCGCGGCACTGCGCGACGTGCAGATCGTCTATCATCTCGCGGCGCAGCCGGGCCTCTCCGCGACCACGACTTTTCAAACCTATGTGCGGAATAATCTTACCGCCACCTATCGCCTGCTTGAGGCCGCCAGAGAGTCGCCCGCATTCGAGGGCTTCCTCAACATCTCGACCTCCTCGGTCTATGGCCTGGACGCCACGGGCGACGAGACGACCGAGCCGAAGCCGACATCCTTCTATGGTGTTACCAAGCTGGCGGCAGAGCAGCTGGTGATGGCCTACGCGCGTGACTACGGCATGCCGAACTGCTCGCTGCGCCTGTTTTCGGTGTACGGCCCACGGGAGCGCCCCGAAAAGCTATATCACGGGCTGATCCGCAGCATCCTCGAAGATCGCGAGTTTCCGCTGTTCGAGGGCAGCGAGCATCATCTGCGCAGCTACACCTACGTCGGCGACATCGTGGACGGCCTGGTGCTGGCGCTGCACCACCTCGATCGCTGCGTGGGCGAGATCTTCAACATCGGCAGCGACACCGCGATCACCACGGGCGAGGGCATCCAGATCATCGAGGAGCTGATCGGGAAGCCGGCGCGGCTGGTGCGCAAGCCGCGTCGCACGGGCGATCAGCTCAAGACGCACGCCAATATCGACAAAGCGCGCAGCGTGCTCTCGTACCATCCGACGACCTCGGCCCGCGAGGGTCTGGCAGCCGAGGTCGCCTGGTACCGGCAGCAGGTCTTCGAGCGCGTACGCGCCTGACGCTGGCTACGGTCCGGGGTACGTTTTGGGTCGGGCACCCGGTTCTTTGTTCCCTTGCTCTTTCGCCCCGGCTACGGCTGCTGCCGCGCCTGGCACTCTCCCTCAGGCGCCGCCAGACGATAGATCTGAACCTGATCGTCGTCGTAGGCGGGCTGGAGAAACGCGCTGTGCTCGGCCATCTGCGCGCTGTGTTGGGCTAGCCACTGCCGATCGACCACCAGCGTATTCACGCCCAGGCCCTTGTTCAACGTACACAGCCCTACATAGTCGGGAAAGCGCTCCGCCATCATCGACTGAAACTGCGTATATACCGGAACGATCTCGCCGTTGGGACCTTTGATCTGCGGAAAATACCCGGAGTAGCCATTGACGATCGGCTTGTGATGCTCCATCTGGCCGAGCATGCGCCACGTTTCGCTCTCGTAGGCGGCAACATGCAGACCCGCTGGAAAGGGAATATGCGCCACAACCGTCGTGTCGGGCTGATCGCGCAGCCAGGCTGTCCAGCCGTTCTGAGCGTTCGGCGGCATGGGCACCAGCCCACCCTGGCTCGAAAGATTCTCAACCGCTCCGAGCAAGCCTGCGCCAAGCAGCAGCGCCAGACCGCCGCGCGCGCCGACCGATCGCAGATTCGTCAGCGCCAGCGCTGCGAGAATCGGCAGGAAGAGCTGCATGATCGCTGCGAACCGAAACGGCGAGCGCAGGCTGCTGAAGCCCGGCACGAGCGCGCGAAGCGTGGCAAAGGGCTGCCATCCGGCCAGCGAGAGGTTGAGGCCAAGCGCGAGCAGCAGCGCGGCGGCGGTGCTCGCCGCCAGAAAGATTGTCCAGCGCCGCTGCTGGGCATCGCGCACGCCGCGCACAATGCCCGCCGCCGCCAGCACCGTCAGGATCAGGCCGGGGAACAGGCCGGCGGTGTCTTCCATGCTGATCGGCGGAATGGGCACCAAAGCGTTGTCGGGACGGGTCAGAAAATCGGCGGGACGCGCCGAGAGCGCCTGCACCACGGTTTCCGGGCGCGATAGGCCAAGCTCGCGCTGAAGATTCAGCGCCGGAAACGCGATCAGCAGCACCAGCAGCGCCGCTCCCACGCCAGCCGGGATCAGCCGCAGCAGTGCGCCTTGCTGGAAGCGCTGCTGCGCCAGCGCCACTAAGCCCCCGGCGGCGGCAAAGGGCGTGAACATCAGCGCGTACTGCTGACATGTCAGATAGGTCGCGACAAAGCCAAGCGCCGCCCAGATCGCCCAGCGCGTCGTTCCGGCCCGTCCGAAGCGGACCAGTCCCTCGATTGTCCAGAGCATGCCGAAGAGCGCGGTGAGCTGGAGCACCCCGGCGATCTTGGCGACGAACGGTAGCGTGACGGTGAGCGCACCCGCCAGCAGCGCGGCAGGAGCGGGTATCTCCAGGGCGCGAGCCAGCCGGTAGGCGAAGACGCCGTTCAACGTCAGCAGCGTCAGCAGCGCCAGATTGTAGATCAGCGCCAGGGGCGCTCCCAGGTACCACAGCGGCGCGGCGAGCAATCCCGTTAGCGGCTGCGGCTCCGAGAAGGTAAACGTGCCCGGATTCGGGTAAAAGATCGGCGCGTCCCAGTACCGCGCAAAGCCATGCAGCAGCCGATCCGCATTCCACCAGAGCGTCCAAAGGTTGAACAGCGGCACGGTCGCCTCGCGCTCGGTGCCCATAGGCATGGCCTGCGGCAGGTAGAGCGCCAGCGGCCAGGTTGCTGCGATACCCGCGATCAGACAGATACCGACAACCAGCCCTGCCCACAGCAGGCGCGGCGTGCTCCAGCGAGCGCGAGGAGCGATCTCGACATGCTCTTCCGTCGTGGGCGCGAATGGGGTCATAAGCTCATCTTTCTCTTGTTGAATTTCGAGGTTAAAGTTTCACGTTCAAAATGTATGGTTCTTGGTTTATGGTTTCGATCTCAACGTTCAAGGTTCACAGTTTCGCTTTGTGCTTGTGCTTTGTGCTTTCTCCCCCGGCCTTCGCTACGCCCCGCGATACGTACGCCAAGACCTCCCAGCCCTAAATGACCAGGAGGCCTTGCATTGTCTCAGGATGGATTGAAGAAGAAGCACGTATCCCAGCTATCTTAGTTCGACCGCAGCCTGTACGCTACTTCGCGGCACCGACGGCGCGCTCGAAGTCGGCCAGCGCCTTGCCATGCAGCTCCGCTGCCAGGCCGTCATGCGTCAGCGCTTCCAGCGTGCCGTTCGCGATCCGATACCGCCCTTCCGGCGCGATCATCAGATGCGTGCCCGGCTCGTCCGCCTTCGGCTCCAGGAAGAAGACGTAGCTCTCGCCC